>NZ_ATUL01000005.1:0-159784 GCF_000420185.1 Thioalkalivibrio sp. ALR17-21
TCGCGGGGCGCGCAGCGCCGAGGTCCGGTCCGGAGGTTGCCGCGTCGCCTTCGGCTCCTCGCAACGACGGGGGCTGGACGGGTTCCGTCATCGCGAGGCGCGCAGCGCCGTGGCGATCTCCGCGGGTGCCCCCGGCGCTGGATTACAGAATGGCGAGGTTGCGTCTACAGGACGCTGCGGGTTGTGGTAGTTTCTGGCGTGGTTACCGGGGGGCACCGCCTCTCGAGACGAGGTTTCGACTGACGTGAAACGGGTCTTCCAACAACTGCTGTGCTGGATGCTGGTGGCGGCGATTGCCGGCCTGCCGGCGGTGGCTGCGGCAGTGGGCATGGAAGATGGTCACGTCGGTCATGCGGCGATGCACGGAACCCCGTCCGCCGATGATCCGCACGCTCGTCACGGGCAGGACCATGCCCATGGTGCCGACCGGCACTACCATCATGGGCATGGTCAGCACACCGGCCATGCCGATGAGTCGCATGACGATCACCATGCCCCCGCGACATCCGATGCTTCCCATGCCGGCGACCCGCTCGGGCACGCCGACTGCGTGGACGCCAGCTGTCTGGCCAGTTGCTCGGCCTGCGGTCACTGCCAGGGTATGCCGACTTCGTCCGGCACCGATGTCCCGGACCCGGTGAAGCAGGCCATGAGCCTGTATTCCTTCCAGAGCGGTCCGCCCGCGGCCGCGTTGTACCGCCCCCCGATCCTCTCCTGATCTGACTTACCGGCCCGAGTGCCGGAGCTGTCCGCACGTCCGGGTTCCACCCGGTGCTGGCGGATGGCAAGGCCGTGTCGCGCGTTCGCGCGGGATGCGGAATCGAAGTCCGATCAAGGAGATTTTCACGATGCGAGCAACCCGATTGCTGCTCCCCGTCGTGTCGGTGCTGTTCCTCGCCGGCTGCGCGGTCACCGCGCCCGAGCTGGATCGCTCCGATCTGGCGGAGGATGTCTCGGTGCAGGGGATCGACCTGCCCGAGTCGGAGATGCCCCGACCCTCCGGCGAGCTGACGCTCGAGGAGGCCATTCATCAGGCCCTGTGGCGCAACCCGCGCATGCAGCAGGCCTACGCCGAACTGGATCTGACGGCCGCCGACGTGGTCGAGGCCGCCCAGTTCTCCAATCCCACCCTGTCGCTGTCGGTGATGCGCCCCGAGGGCGGTGGCGGCAACGAGACCGGGGTCGGTCTGGCCTGGGGGATCTCCGGCCTGCTGATGCGCAGTGCGCGTCAGGACATCGCCGAGGCCCACTGGGAGTCCACCCGTCTGCAGCTGGCCGAGGGCATGGTGGCCCTGGCCTCGGACACCGAACGTGCCTGGTATGACGCGGTGGCCGCGCGTCAGCGGGCGCAGGTGCAGGCATTGGAGGCCCGTGCCGCGGATCTCGGTTCGCTGCTGGGCGAACGCTTTTATGACGCCGGCAACAAGACTGACCTGAAGCGGGCTCAGCTGAATATCCGGGCCGCCGAAGCTCGCCTGAAGCTCGAGGATGCACGGCAGCGCGAGCGCGAGACCCGTCTGCGTCTGGCGCACCTGATGGGGCTGCCCGGTCACGTCGATGACTGGGAGGTCCCCGGCAAGCTGCCACTGCCGCTGGCCGGCGTGGAGGATCGCGAGGCCCTGGTCGAGCAGGCCCTGGAGCAGCGTCTGGATCTGCGGGCCCTGGATCACGCCCTGGAGGGGCTCACCGAGGGCGTGGCCCTGGTGCGGCGCTATCGCTGGCTGGGCGACATCGAGCCCGGTATCGAGTTCGAGCGCGAGACCGATGGCACCCGCCTGTGGGGCGGAGGCATCTCCTTCACCCTGCCGATCTTCAATCAGAACCAGGCCGGCATCGCCCGTGCCGAGGCGCGGCTGGAGGACGGCGAGGCCCGGAAGGCCGAACTGGAGCAGGCCGTGACCGCTGACGTCCACCAGCATTTCGTGCGGCTGAATCACAACCGTGACAAGTTCAGCACCAAGCGCTACGAACTGGTTCCGGCTCGCGAGATCGAGGTGGAGCGCATGCAGGAACGCGTGAACTTCATGTTCGACGATGTCTTCGACCTGCTCGAGACCAAGCAGGAAGAGCTCGCCGACTGGCAGCGCGCGGTGGCCGCGCTGGGTGATTACTGGCGGGCCCGGGTGGATCTGACCTTTAGCGTGGCCGGCGAACTGCCGGGCGGGATGCCGGGTGACGAGGGGTACCTTGAGACCGACGGTCTCGAACATGATCCGTCCGCGATGGATCACGGCCACGGGGACCACGGAGATCACGGGGACCACGAGGATCACGAGGATCACGGGGACCACGGGGACCACGGGGACCACGGGGACCACGAGGATCACGACCATGGCGATCACGGTGACCACGGCGACAACGGTCACGGAGGGCATCACTGATGAAACGGCGTAATTTCCTGCTGGCCGCCGGCGCGGCAATGCTGCCGGCAACTACCCTGACCCGGGTGATGGCGGAAACGGGTCACGAGCACCACAACGAGGGCGACGCCACGCCCGGCGAACGCACCGACGAAGGCTACATGCCGGTGCATACGCCGAACGGCTGGACCCTGCCGTATGAAATGAACAACGGCGTGAAGGAGTTCCACTTGGTCGCCGAGGAGATCGAGCACGAGTTCGCGCCCGGTTCGGTGGCGAAGTGCTGGGGCTACAACGGCACCACGCCGGGGCCGACCATCGAGGCGGTGGAGGGCGACCGGGTGCGTATCTACGTGACCAACCGCCTGCCGGAATACACCTCGGTGCACTGGCACGGCATCCATCTGCCCTCGGGCATGGACGGGGTGAAGGGCGTGACCCAGCCGCCGATCCACCCGGGGGAGACCTTCGTCTACGAGTTCGAGCTGAACCAGCACGGCACGCACATGTACCACCCGCATGCCGACGAGATGGTGCAGATGGCGATGGGGATGATGGGGATGTTCATCATCCACCCGAAGGACGGCGAGATCGAGCCGGTGGACCGCGACTACGCGATCCTGCTGCACAACTGGGGCCTGCACCCGGGCACGCGCACGCCGGACCCGTCGATCATGGTCGATTTCGACCTGTGGTCGATGAACTCGAAGGTGTTCCCGGCCATCGACTCGCTGGTGGCGAAGACCGGCGAGCGCGTGCGCATCCGCATGGGCAACCTGTCGATGTGGAACCACCCGATGCATGTGCACGGGGTGTCGTTCGAGGTCACCGGTTCCGACGGCGGGCGCTGGCCGCGCGAGCAGTGGCGCAAGGAGACCACCGAGATCGTCGCGGTCGGCCAGACCCGCGATATCGAGTTTATCGCACCGCCGGGCGACTGGGCGTTCCACTGCCACATGACCCACCACACCATGAACCCGATGGGGCATGGCATCGCCAATCCCCTGGGGGTGGATCAGTCCGGCATAGAAGAAGAGATCCGCAGCATCCTGCCGGGCTACATGGCCATGGGCGAGCACGGCATGGCGGATCACCAGGACCACACCGACGGCGGCCACATGCCGGGCCCGGAAAACACTCTGGCGATGGGCATGGGCCACGGGCCGTTCGGCAACATCGGCATGGGCGGCATGTTCACCCTGATCAAGGTCCGCGACGACCTCGAACCCGGGGATTTCCGCGACCCGGGCTGGTACTGGCACCCGGACGGGGAGGTCGCTCACAGGGTGAGCAGCGATCCCGACTTCGGCAATCCCGTGCGCCGCGGCAAGCTTGCGGGCGAGAACGCGGACGAGCTGCCGACCCCGAGCCGCGATGGCCACGGCCCTCACGGTGGCCATGGAGGACATGACGGCCACGGCGGCCACGACCACTGAGTATATCCGTCGGCACGGGTGCCGGGGCCGCCAACGGGTGAACCCCGGTGGCCCGTGGCCGGTGGATTTCCATACCACACCACTGAACTGAAAACCAAGGATCAAAGAATGACGATTCGTATCCGCATGACACTGCGCGCAGCCCTGGCGGCCCTGCTGCTGGCTTTCGCCACTCCCCTGATGGCCCACGAGGGCGAGATGGGGCAGATCCCGGAGGATGGCTCCACGGTGCAGGACACCCCGGAAGAAATCGGGATTCACTTCGATGGCGCGATGCGCATCACCCAGTTCGACGTGACCGGCCCGCAGGGTCGGGTCTCCCTTGAGAACCAGCCGGGCAATGAGCCGACCGAGGAATACCGCGTGCGGCCGGCCGGCTCGATGGAGCCCGGCAGCTATGAAGTCCGCTGGCGCGGTCTGGCCCGTGACGGACACATGATGTCCGACACCTTCCGCTTTACCGTGGAAGACTGAGCGGTGGCCTGGCTGTCTGCACTGGCCGGTGTGGATGCCTGGACCGTCGCCCTGATGCTGGTGACGGCCGGATTCCATGCCGGCGCCCTCCTGGCGGCCGGGGCGGTGCTGTTTCGCCTGGCGTTTCCGGGTCTGCCTGATCCGGAGCGGCGGGCGGCCAGCCGCACGGGCGCGGTTGCGGCATGGGTGGCGATCGTGCTGGCCCTGGTCCAGTGGCCGCTGCAGGCGGGGTATCTCGGGGGCGGGAATGTGTCCGCCGCGTTCGATCCGGCGCTGCTGGGCATGGTGTTCGAAGGGGCGCAGGGAACCCGGCTGGTGCTGGCGGGGGCCGGCCTGCTGCTGGTGCAGGCGATCCTGCTGGATGCCCGGCGGCTTCCGGGGGTGGGGAACGGCCTGAGCCTGGGTGGCGTCCTGCTGGTGATGCTTGCCTTCGTGCAGGTCGGGCATACGGCCGGCGAACCGCGCGTGCTGCTTGGCGGCCTGCTGATCCTGCACCTGCTGGCGGCCGCGTTCTGGATCGGATCCCTGTGGCCGCTTTATCGCCTGGCGGGACAACCCGCCGCGGATCCGGCGGCCGCCCGCATCCTCGACCGTTTCGGGCGTATCGCATTGTTTGCGGTGGGCCTTCTGGTGCTTGCGGGCGCGGTCCTGGCGGTGCTGCTGGCGGGCGGCGTGACACCCCTGTTCACTACCGCCTGGGGACAGTTCCTGCTCGCCAAGGTGCTGCTGGTGGCGCTGCTCCTGCTGCTGGCCGCGCTGAACAAGTGGCGCCTGGTGCCGGCATTCTCGCGGGGTGACAGCACGGCATCCCGGCGCCTGCGGCGCAGCATCGCGGTTGAAGGCATGCTGGTCGCCGCCGTACTGGGAATGACCGCGATCCTCACGGGCATCACCTCGCCGAACGGCTGAGCACCCGTCCGCCGGAGGGGAGGCTTCCCGCGGTCCGGGGGATCCACAGGGCGGGAGGCGGCGCGGCCGCGCCGCATCGCGCAGAGGGCTGCGCTCCCACAAGGGGGGTATCCTGCACCTCGGGGCGGAGTCAGCGCAGGAGCATCAGCAGGCCGGCGAGGATCAGGACCCCGGCGAAGCCGCGGCGCAGCACCGCGACCGGGAGATGGTGTGCCAGCCAGACCCCGGCGCGCACGCTGATGGCGGTACCCGCGACCACCCCGGCGATGGCCGGCAGGTAGAGATACCCCAGGCTCCATTCCGGGCTGGCCGGGTCGCCGGTGGTCCATTGCGGCAGGGCAAACACCAGGGTCGCGCCGATGGAGATGGGCACCCCGAGGGCCGCGGCCGAACCGATGGCGCGGCGCAGTTCCAGTCCCTGGCTGACCAGGAAGGGCGTGGTCAGGGTGCCGCCACCGATCCCGATCAGCGCGGACACCGCGCCGATGATGCCGCCCCCGCCCAGCCACACGCCGCGGCGCGGGACCGGGGCGCGTGGAGGCTGGAGGTTGAGCAGCATCCAGATGCCGATCGCGATCTCGAAGGCGCCGAAGATCCGCCCGAGGTGGTCGCTGTCGAGCTGGGTGGCCAGGCCGGCACCCAGCAGGGCCCCGCCGATTATCCCCGGCAGCAGCCGGCGCACGGCCTCGCCGTCCACCCCGCCACGGCGGTGGTGGGCCCGCGCCGACAGCACCGCGGTGGGGATGATGGCGCCCAGTGACGATCCCACGGCCAGCTGCACCAGCCCCGTCTCGGGAAAGCCCAAAACGGTGAAGACCGCGACGAACACTGGCACCAGTACCAGTCCGCCACCGATCCCGAACATCCCGGCGGGGATGCCGGTGATCAGGCCGAGGAGAACGAACAGCACGGCCAGCCCGGCGGGCGTGGCCGCGAGTGGTTCGATCAGGGGCATGCCCGCGCGCCGTCAGCGGGCGTCACGACCCGGGTTCCTCGTCGCGGCGTCCGGAGGTGGCAACCACGATGCCCCGGACGACACCGGCGAGGAACATCACCACGCCGGGGATCCCGAACAGGGCGGCGCGTCGGGCATGTTCGAGGAAGCGCGCCTCGCGGAGGGTGAAGGCCCGCGCGTCTTCCATCCCTTCGGCGAGGATCGTGTACGTCCCCGGTTCCGGGAAGTGGAATTGTCCCAGGGAGACCCGTTCGGTCTGTCCGGAGGTGTACGTCAGGGTGGCCCGCGATGACTGCAGCCGGATGGCTTCGTCCCCGTCCGGCGTCCGGGCGACGACCCGGGTTCCGTCCGGAAGTTGCTCGGGGAACTCGCGGAAGGTCCCGTCGAGGTAGGTCCGGGTGTACAGCCACAGGCGATAGTCACCGGGGCGCGGGATCTCCACCTCGGTGCTGCCCGGACCCTCGAAGTCTTTGGCCAGGCCCTGAAAGGCCCCGCTCAGCGCGACCCAGGCCAGCGCCAGAAGGGCCAGCCCGGCCGCGCTCAGGGCGACAGGTCCGCGCATCGGTGCCGATCCGGTCGAGGGGGGGTCAGGCGTCCAGCGCCTTGAAGCACTTGCGCGCGGCCTCGATGGTGGCCTCGATGTCCGCGTCCGAGTGGGCGCTGGACATGAAGCCGGCCTCGAAGGCCGAGGGTGCGAGGTAGACCCCTTCTTCCAGCATGGCGTGGAAGAAGCGCCCGAAGGCCGCGGTGTCGCTGGCGGTGGTGCCGGCGAAATCGGTGACCTTCTCCTCGCTGAAGAACAGCCCGAACATGCCCGGGACCTGGTTGGTGGTCAGGGCCACGCCGGCCTCGCGTGCGGCCTCCTCGAAGCCCGCGACGACCTTGCGCGTGCGTTCCTCCAGGTCCTCGTGGAAGCCGGGACGGCTGAGGATGTCCAGGGTGCGGATGCCGGCGGTCATCGCGATCGGGTTCCCGGACAGGGTGCCGGCCTGGTAGATGGGCCCCAGCGGGGACAGCTGCTCCATGATCTCGCGGCGGCCGCCGAAGGCGCCCACCGGCATGCCGCCGCCGATGATCTTGCCGAGCGTGGTCAGGTCGGGTGTGACGCCCAGATAGCCCTGGGCGCAGTTCGCGGACACGCGGAAGCCGGTCATCACCTCGTCGAAGATGAGCACCGTGCCGTATTCGTCGCAGACTTCGCGCAGGGTCTCGAGGAAGCCGGACACCGGCGGGATGCAGTTCATGTTCCCGGCGATCGGCTCGACGATGATGCAGGCGACCTCTTCGCCCTTCTCGCGGAAGAAATCGCGCACGCCCTCGGGGTCGTTGTAGCTGAGCGTGCTGGTCAGCGCCGCCAGTTCGGCCGGCACGCCGGGCGAGCTGGGCTGGCCCAGGGTCAGCGCGCCGGAGCCGGCCTTCACCAGCAGGGAGTCGCCGTGGCCGTGGTAGTTGCCCTCGAACTTCACGATGCGGTCGCGGCCGGTGTAGCCGCGCGCCAGGCGGATCGCGCTCATGGTGGCCTCGGAGCCCGAGTTGGTCATGCGCACCATGTCCATGGACGGGACCAGCTCGCACATCTTCTCGGCCATCTCGCTTTCCAGCCGCGTCGGGCAGCCGAAGGACAGGCCGTTGTTGCAGGCCTCGCGCACCGCCTCGATCACCTCGGGGTGGGCGTGCCCGGCGACCATCGGACCCCAGGAGCCGATGTAGTCGATGTAGCGCTTGCCGTCGGCATCCCACATGTAGGCGCCGTTGGCGCGGTCCATGAAGATGGGGGTCCCGCCGACGCCCTTGAAGGCGCGCACGGGGGAGTTCACGCCGCCGGGGATCCGGTTTTTGGCGGCTTCAAAGAGGCGAAGCGTTTCCTGCATGGCGGTGTCCTGTCTGGAATGGGAGTTGGGACCTGGGGTCGGGGCCGCGGCCCCGACCGTGCAACCCCGCAACCTTAGCGAGGGGGCGGCGGCGGTGCAAAGAGGTGCTAGGTCGTGCGGAACAGTGCGGCGATGCGGTGGGCGGCGGCCTCGGGGTCGGGGACGGCGCTGATGCCCTGGATTGCCGCGACCATGTCGGCGCCGGCGGCCACCACCTGCGCGGCGTTGTCCGCGGTGATGCCGCCGATCGCGCAGATCGCCACGGCGAGTTCGCGTCGGGCCTGGCGGATCAGTTCCGGCGTGGCCCGCACCGCTTCCGGCTTGGTCGGTGACGGAAACATCGAGCCGAAGGCGACGTAATCGGCCCCGGCCGCCTGCGCCGCCCGCGCGCGGGCCAGCTCGTTGTAGCAGGACACGCCGATCACCGCTGCATCCCCCAGACGGGCGCGGGCCCCGGCCGGGTCGGGGTCGTCGCGCCCCAGGTGCACCCCGTCGGCGCCGATGCGCGCGGCCAGCTCCACGTCGTCGTTGACGATGAAATACGCCCCGTGGTTGTGGCAGAGCCGGGCGAGCGCCTGCGCCACGGTCTCCTGTGCTTCCCCTTCCAGGTGCTTGTCGCGCAGCTGTACGCAGCAGGCCCCGCCGGCCAGGGCGGCTGCGGCCATGCTCGTGTGGGTCTGCAGCGGATCCGCCCCCGGCGGCGGGGCCGGCGTCACGAAATACAGCCCGCGCAGAGGCGCGCGCTCGATGACGGGCTCGGTCACGGGTTCAGTCATGGCTGGCCGGGCACAGGCGGTTGGGCACGTGCTGGCCCTGCCCGGGGGCGTAGCCGGTCTGCACGGCGTGGTTCATGAAGTTCTGCGCCTCGATCACCGCCGGTTCCAGGTCGCGCCCGCGGGCGAGGAAGGCAGCGATGGCCGCGGCCAGGGTGCAGCCCGAACCGTGGAAACCGGCCGGGTGACGCGGCAGTTCGAACATCCGCTGGTGGCCGTCCTCGCGGAACAGCCGGTTGCGGATCGGCTCGTCCTCGCCGCCCTCGTGGCCACCGGTGATCAGCACGTTGCGCGCGCCGCGTTCGCGCAGGGCCGGACCCTGGCGCTCCGGGGTGTCGTGCCCGGCCAGGGCCCGCGCCTCCGGACCGTTGGGGGTGATCAGGGTGGCGCGCGGGAGCAGGGTTTCGCGGGTCGCGTCGATCACCGCCTCGGTCGCCAGTTCGCCCCCGCCCCCGGCGACCATCACCGGGTCGAGGACCGTCGGGATGTGCGGGTGTGCCCCCAGCAGCTCGGTTACGGTTTCCACGTTCTCCACCGAGCCGAGCATGCCGATCTTGATCGCGCCCACGTCCAGGTCCGCCAGCGTGGCCTCGATCTGCGCGCGCAGCCGGGCGGCCGGCAGCACGCTGGAGTCGATCACGTTGCGGGTGTCCTGCACGGTGATGGCGGTGACCGCCGTCGCCCCGTGCACCCCCAGCCGGGTGAAGGTCGTCAGGTCCGCCTGCAGACCGGCGCCGCCCCCGGGGTCGGAGCCGGCAATGGTCAGGGCGATGGGGGGATGGGTCATCTCGCGGTCTCCCGTGCTATGGTTCGCGCGCCCCGCGGGCCCGGGGCTGTCCATTCATTCGGGAGTGTACGCAGCATGAGCACGGAGTTCGACGTGAAAAAGGCGCAGCCGCTGCTGGCGGTGGCGCGCGGAGAGGCGGGGCTGACCGCCGAGACGGATGCCGCCCTGCAGGCGCTGGAGGCGGAGCTGAACGCGATCGCCGCCGAACTGCAGGTGGAACACGTCGGGCCCGGAGTGGGCATGGCGGACATGAACGCCGAAGGCGCCTACCGCATCGTGGTGCGCGAGCACGAGCACGACGTAACCCGTTGTGAATGGGGCGTGATGGTCTGCGACGCGGCCGACAACTGCGACTACCGGCCGATGTGGCCGATGTCCGGCACCGGGCGGCTGCGGCGCCGCCAGGTGGTCGAGGCCCTGCCCGAACTGGTGGCCGGCTGGCGTGCCGCGGTGAACGAGGCCGGCCAGGCCCTGACCCCGGGGGGGCAGCGCCTGGTCGCGCTGGACACCGTCTTCAATCCCAACTGAGGGGGAGCCCTCAGTCCAGCGCGATCGGTTCCGGTCCGGCCCGCAGGGTGAGGCGGCTCCAGTCCTGCGCCCGGGCATGGGCGTCCAGGGTCGGGTCCGGGTCCACGGCTACCGGCCGGCCCACCCGTTCCAGTAGCGGGATGTCATTGCGCGAATCGCTGTAAAAGGTCGCCCGCGCCATGACCGCGTCGGGATCGTCGTGGTGTTGCGCGAGGAAGGCGTGCAGCCGATCCACCTTGCCGTGCTGAAAGCAGGGCGTGCCGGCGACCTCCCCGGTAAATCCGCCGTCGCGTTCTTCGGCGATGGTCGCCAGCAGATGGGGCACGCCCAGGCGCTCGGCGATCGGGCCGGTCACG
Organism: Thioalkalivibrio sp. ALR17-21; assembly: GCF_000420185.1. NCBI lineage: Bacteria > Pseudomonadati > Pseudomonadota > Gammaproteobacteria > Chromatiales > Ectothiorhodospiraceae > Thioalkalivibrio > Thioalkalivibrio sp. ALR17-21. The sequence goes on from NZ_ATUL01000005.1 coordinate 10,450, forward strand.
AACTGGTTGGTCGCGGTGATGATCACCAGCTCGTCGCCGGCCTCGCGGTGGCGCTGCAGCAGCGCGTGGGCGGCCGGTGCGATCATTGGCTCGATGACCTCCTGCATGAAGGCCTCGCGCCAGGCCTCCAGCCGCTCGCGGGGCTGCTCCGCGAGCGAGGCGAAGGCGAAGCGGCAGAACTCGAAGATGTCCAGCGTGCCGGCCAGGTACTGCTCGTAGAACCGATCGTTCCCCGCGGCAAAGGACTCGCGGTCCACCGCCCCGCGGGCGATCAGGGTCTCGTTCCAGGCGTGATCGCTGTCGCCGGCGAGCAGGGTATTGTCGAGATCGAACAGGGCCAGAGTCATGCGGCATCGTCGCGGGTATGCGTGAAGCCGCGCAGTCTACCCGATTCGGTGAAGTCCACGGTACGGGGGCTGCGGCGGAACGTTATTCGGATCTCAGCCAGTTTTCCACCTGCAGGTCCGGGACGCGTCGGAATTCGCGTTCGTTGCCGGTGACCAGGATGAGCTGCGCTGCCCGGGCGTGGGCTGCGATGGGCATGTCATTCGGACCGATGACGGCTCCGGTCCGCTCCAGGTGCCGGCGCAGATCGGCATATTCATGGTCCGCCGGCGGGTCGAACGCAGGATTTCGATTGCGGAAAGCACCGCTTCCACCTGGTGCTGGAGTCGCGACGACCCGGCCTTGCGAGCACCGAAACGAAGCTTGGCGGCCACGATGATGCTGGTGCAGACAGACTGTTCCCCCTCCCGGGCAATCCTTTGCATCACCGTGCCGTGTGGATCCCGCACGAGCGCCGAGAGCACGTTGGTGTCGAGCAGATAGCGTGCCATGACGGTGCTCTACAGGGACACGTTGTCCGCCGGAGGCAGGCCCTTGTCCACGTCCGGAAAAGGTTCGTCCAGCGGTTCGAGCTCCGCGAGAACGGCCAGCAGTCCCTTGCGTTTCAAGGGCGTGAGCACGAGCTGGTCACCTTCCTTTCGCAGGATCGCTTCATCCCCTTCCAGTTCCAGCCCCCGGGGGATGCGAAGCGCCTGGTTGCGCCCGTTGCGAAACAGCCGGACGCGACGTTCGGTTTCCATCGAGGATCCTCCGATAGCAGGCATATGCTTGAACATATGCCTCATTGGGGCGAGCTATCAACGGTTTGAACGTGCGCCGGTTCAGCGACGCAGGTCTTCCAGCAACGCCTCCAGCAGCTGTTCCTCGTGCAGGGCGCAGCCCCGGCGTTGCAGCGCGTCCTGCAGGGTGTCGTCCCAGCAGGCGGCCACGGGCCGGCCCGTCAGCGGGCGGTTGGAGACGGCGGCGTGGGACTCCAGGGTTGCCGTGTCCATCCGCCACGGCCGGGCGCCGAGGCGCTGGATGACCGCGTTGGCGATGGCGATGCCCGTCCAGTCGAAATCGGCGCGAAACAGCAGCTTCGCCCCGGCGTCGCGGAGCTGCTCCAGCAGCACCCAGACCGCGGCGCGGGGGCGCCCCCAGGTGGCGACAAGCGGCGCACAGTCGGTGCCCAGGCGTTCGGCGGCCTCGGAGACCACGGCGGGGTTCTCGCAGACGTGGACGATCCGGCCGTCGACATCCCACTGCGGCGGCTCGCGGAGCAACTGGCGAAGGGTCAGGTAGAGGGGCTCGGCCGCGGCGCTGTGGGCCTCCAGGGCACGGGCGGTGGCGGTGTCGCCGGTGGCCGGCAGGCGGTGGACCAGCACCGTGCTGGTGATGTCCCCACCGATCAGGATACCGGCGTGGGCCCACAGCGTCCGCTCGTCGGGGTCGTCGTCGCCGACACCGCCCCGCCAGTAGCGGTGCAGGGCGTGACGGACCAGGGCGGCCACCGGCTGCCCGGCGTCCAGCGCGTGGGCGTCACCGAGGCAACGGGCGGCCAGGGTGCTGCGACTGGCCCCGGGCCACGGGAGGGCCTCCAGCACCACCAGGCTGCGCTCCAGCAGATCGCGGCCGGATTCCGGATCGCCGCCGGCGAGGCGCTTGACCAGGCCGCGCCGGGCCACGGCCTCCAGCCACTCCGCCAGGCCCGCCGCCGCAGCGCGTGGGTGCACCGCCGCGACCACCTCCTCCCACTGCCGCCGCGCCTCCTCGCGCTCCTGCGCGGGGTCGCGGATCGGCCCGTCCAGAGACTCCAGGGCCTCGCGCAGACCCGGCGCCACCTCGGCCCGCTGCAGGATCCGCTCCAGCTCTGCCAGGGACAGCCGCAGACTGCTCCCGGCACGCGGCGGGCGACCGAGCAGACGCTCGACGGCCTCGCGTTCCACCGCGCTCGCCCGTGTCAGGGTCAGGGTGTCGCCACCGCCGCGCAGGAGACGCTCGCGCAGGCGTCGGCGGAGCCGCTCCAGCCCTGGGCCGCCCAGCAGGCGGCCCAGGCGGTCATGGTCGACACCGCGAACGGGGTCGCGGTCCGTCAACCCGCCGGCGCGTGGTTGCCGTCCCACAGCCGCTCGAAGTCGAAGTCGACGGCGCAGTCGGGAAGCTCGAAACGGTGGCGCTCGTCGCGGAAGTCGCCGACCTTGCGGTAGGCGCCGTCCACCAGACGGTAGACCTTGGCCTTGCGGGCGTCGGGGTAGACCAGGACGTAGTGGCTGACGCCCTCGTCGCAGTAGAGCCGGAACTTGGCCTCTTCGTCCCGCCGCGCGGTGTGCGGGGAGAGGATCTCGAAGATCCACTCCGGGGCACGGGTCAGCCGTTCGCCCTCCGGTGGCTGGCAGAGGACCAATACGTCGGGGCGGACCACGGTGTCGCGGGAGAACTCCACGTCGATCTCGAACAGCGCCTCGCAGCGCGGGCAGTCGTCCAGCGCCCCGGAAAGCTGGGTGAAGATCTTCCCGGCCAGCCGTTGGTGCGTGATCCCCGGCGACGGCACCATGGCCAGTGGCACGCCGTCGATCAGCTCCCAGTCGCCTTCCCAGAGGCGGTAGTCGTCCACCGTATAGTGCTCCCGGTAATGCGCTGCTTCCATGGCGTCCACCCTCTGTGCACGGCTGCCTTTCCCTGAATTGTAGGCCGTAAACCGTCCGCCACTGAAATCCGCGGCGCTCAGAACAGCGCCCCCTCTTCCGGTCCCTCCTCGGAATCGGGCGCCGGTGCGCGTTCGGGGCGCTCCAGCGGGGTGCCGGGCTCGGCCTCGCGGATGCGGCGGGCGCCGTCCCAGCGCCAGCGGGAGACGAACACCGCGTCCACATCGTCGCGCCGTACCAGCTGCGCGATGGCGAGCCCCGGCACCTCCGGGTAGCAGCCCCATTCGCGTTCGGAGGTCATCAGGGCGTCGAGGTCGAACTGCGCCAGCAGGCCCATGCTCTTGGCGCGGGCGTCGTCGTCCACGCCGGCGAAGACCTCGTCGAGCATGATCAGCCGCGGCGCCGCCGGATGGGCACTGCCGTAGTGGCTGGCGGCGGCGGCGAACAACGGCAGGGTGATGACCAGGGCCCGCTCACCCCCGGATGCGGGCCCGTAGGCCGGACGCCAGCGGCCGCTCTGCCAGCGCTCCACGGTGAAGCGGTGCCAGTAGCGGTAGTCGAGCCCCCGCTCCAGGATCTCCGGCAGCGACGCCCCTTCGTACTCCCGGCGCGCCTCCTGGATGCACAACTGGATGAAGTCCCCCACCGCCTGGCGATCCGACGGCGTCCAGGCGTCCATGCTCTGGCGCAGCAGTCGTTCACGGGTGGCCTCCAGACCCGCCGGGGTGTCCAGTCCGCCGGCGGTCTCTCCCTCGGCCAGCGGCTGCCAGGCGATGCGCAGACGCATGCCGGTGCTGGTGGGCCGTTCGGCGAGCTCTTCGTTCATCTGCCGCACCTGCCGCTCGGTGGCCGCCAGCCGGTGCTGGAGGTGACTGGCGACCTCGTCGATCAGGTAGTTCTCCACCAGTTCCCGTTCCCGGGCGGTGAGCAGCTCGCGACGGCGTTCCAGCTCCCGGTCGAGCTCCGCGGCCAGTTCGTCGGGCCCGTGGTGGCGGGACTGGAAGGTGACGCGCACCAGCAGCAGATCGTCCTGCTGTTCGATCTGCGCGTCGTGGCCGGGCTGTCGCCCCAGGGCGGTCTGCAGGGCGGTGAAGTGCTCGTGGAGCCCCTTCTGGTGGCGCTGCCAGGCGGCGTCGCCGGCGTCGACATCGGCCAGGGCCTGTTCGAGTCGCCGGGCACGCTGGACCGTTGGCTCCGGGGCCCACGAGGCGTCGTCGTCCACGGTGAGTTCGCCGTCGGTGGCCACCGGCATCAGGCCGGCCTCGGCGAACCGGCGCAGCCGCTGGACGGCGTGCTCGCGACGCTGGTCCAGCTCCTCGAGCCGCTGTTCGGTGTTGGCGATATCGCTCTCCAGCGCACCGACCCGCTTGCTGAGCTCCGTGCGCTCCTGCTGCAGGCGCTCGCGTCGCTCGGCCAGCTCCTGCAGGGTGGCCTCCACCTCGTGGAGCTGTCGTTCCAGCGCCGCCACCTCGGCACCGATGCTCTCGCGGAGGGTGTCACGGTGGGTCTCGGCGTCCCGCGCCTGGCGCTCGGCCTCATCGCGCTCCCGGGTCGCCACGCGCAGCGCCTCGTCGGCGCGCTGCGCCTCTTCCTCTGCCCGGCGCAGCCGTTCGGCCTCACGCCCGTGGACGCGCAGGGCGTCGCGCAGCCCGCGGCAGGCGTCAGCGTACTCCGACAGGGCCTGGCGCACGGCCTGGAGCTGGCCCTCGGTGGTGGGCAGGTGCAGTTCAGCGGCCCGTTCGTCGCGTTCCTGGCGCACCTGCTCCGCCTCCCGACGGCGAGCCTCGAGGGTCTGGCGGGCCTGTTCGGTTCGTTCGGTCTGGGCCTCCACGGCACGCAACGCCGCGGCCTCGGACGCGTGGGCGTCGCGCAGCGCGGTATCGGCGGGGCGGCGAGCCCACTCCTGGTCAAGCCGGTCGCTGCGTTCCGTGATCCCGGCCAGTGCTGCGTCGATCTCCTCCCGGGTGGCGCCCAGTTCGGTGAGTTCGGCGTCGATCTCCTCCAGGCGTGCCCGTCGAGCGGCCTCGCGAGCGGTGTGGCCAATGTAGCGCGCGCGCTCCTTGTCCCAGTCCCCCCGGGCGGGCCCGAGCTGCCAGCGCCCGTCGACGGCGACCCAGGCAGGCCCCGGCGCGGCGGCCTCTGCCGGCTCTCCCGCGCCGATGCGGGCCAGCAGCGCCGCCACCCGCTCGGGACTCACCGGCGGGTCGCCGTCGGGCCGCCGGACGTCCGGGGCCAGCCAGCGATCCACTGCCACGGCCGGCTCGGGGGCCTCGGTGGTCAGCAGGGTGTCCCGGACCCCGGCGTCCATGGCCGTGCCCTCCGGCAGGATCCAGGCGTCCAGCAGCCCGGCGGCCTCCAGTGCCGCCTCCAGCCCGGCCCGCTCCGCCTCGGGCACCTCGTCCCGGAAGTCGACGAGCTGCCAGAGCGGCGCCCCGGGGCGCTCCGCCCGCTGTTCGTCGGATCGGGTGTGCGGTGCCGGCGGGGCCAGCTCCTCGCCGGTGGTCAGGCGGGCCCGCTCGGTCTCCAGCGCCTCGATGGATCGGTCCACCTGCTGGCGCTGGTGTTCGCGCTCGCTGCGGGCGCCGGCCAGTTCGGCGGTCAGGGCCTGCCGGCGGGCCTCCAGGGTGTTCTCCGCCGGGTTGCGGTCATTCACCCGGGCCGCCCAGTCGGCCAGCTCCGCCAGCATCTGCTCGGCGTCGTCCGGACGCAGTTCGGTGAGCTCGGCGAGGTACGACCGCCACGCCCCCTGCAATGTCTCGCCGGCCTCCTCGGTGGCCTGGCGGGCGGCCTGGTGGGCCTGCTCGACGCGATCCTGCTCGTCGCTGTGGTGCTGCCAGTCCCCCTGGGCACGGGCCAGCCGGCGCTCCGCCTCCGCCACGGCGCGGTGGTGTTCCTCGAGCAGGGCCACGGCCTCCTGGCGTCGGCGGTGGATCTCCAGCAGCCGCTCGCGCACCCGTTCCGGGGGCTCCGCCGGGGCCTCCCCGCCCGGCGCGCCCTCGGCGGTGAGCCCGAGGCGCTGGATCTGCTCACGATGGGCAGAGATAACCCCGGCACCCTCGGCAAAGCCCTCCAGACGCGTCAGCATCTCCTCCAGCTCGGTGCGGGCCTGCTCGGCCAGCTCACGCTGCTCGTCGCGCCGCTGTTCAGTTTCCCGGAGCCGGCTCTCGCTCTCCCGGTGGCGTTCGGCCTGTTGATCGGCGTAGCGCCGCTGCTGCTCGGCGGCCTGCTCGGCGTTGTGCAAGGACTCCGCCGAGCGCATGGCGGGGCTGTCCCGCAGGGTGCGCAGGCGCTGCTCGGCCGCATCCACTTCGGTGCGCAGGGCGCGCTCGCGCTCGCCGGCTTCGACCTCGCGTTCCCGGGTCTGCTCCAGCTCCTCGCGGGCATGGCCCAGCTGCGCCCGGACGTCCTCGTAATCGCTGTGCGCGGTCCGGATCTTGGCGCCCCGACGGCGGGCGGCCACGGCGGCGTAGCGGCGGTAGTGCTGCAGAAACTCGAAGACGGCGTCCCGCGCCTGCTCCAGCGCTTTCGCCTCTTCGACCATGGCGTCGAGGCTGCGGTAGGCGTCGGCCACGTCGTTGATCACCCCCTGATCCAGGGGCGGCAGCGCCTCGGTGAGTGCCCGGGAGAGCCGGGACTCATCGGGTGTCTTGGACAGTTGCGGCTGACGGAGCTGCAGCAGCAGGTCGAGGAGGGCCTCGTAGCGCTCGGCCCCGAGCTGGAAGAACTGCTCGTCCACGGCCCGGCGGTAGGCCTGGGCCTGATCGTAGAGGGCGCCGGCATCGTCCAGTGCCTGGGCGAGCCGGTCACGCCCCAGGGTGCGGCCGTCCTCCACCAGGAAGAGCGACTCTCCGGGGCGTTGCGGCGTGATGAAGAACCAGGAGCGTACCCCGCGCTGCGCCACCGCCTTGAGGCCGCAGCCGATGGTCCGGTACTCCGGCCCCGCCTCGCCCATCCGGCCGAACTCGAGCCAGGTGTACCCCTGGCGCTCGCCGGCCTGGCCGAGCAGCAGGTTCCACTCCATGCGCTTGCTCGGATCGCCGTCGGGCTCCACGCGCGCCGGATTCATCTGGCCATCCAGCAGGAAGGGCAGCGTCAGGGCCATGACCTTGGACTTGCCGGTGCCGTTATTGCCACGCAGCAGCAGGCGACCGTCATGGAAACGGAACTCCTCGTGGTCGTAGTGGAACAGGTCGACCAGGCCCAGGCGCAGAGGCTGCCAGCGCTCCCCGGTGGGCTCCGGCAGGTCGCCGGCGGGTGCGATCGCGGGCGTCGCGCTCATGCGTCGGCCTCCCCGGGCACCAGTTCGGCCTGGGCGCCCTCCGGCGTACGCGGCTCGTCCACCGCGAAGCGCGCCAGGGCCGGCCTGGCCGATACCCGCCCCTGGTCGTCGATCCGGATCAGGCGCAGACCGCGCAGCTGCTCCACCGCCTGCCGGGCCAGGGGGCGCTCGGCACCGGGCTCCAGGGCGTTGCGCCGCCAGTAGCCACGATACGACGCGCGCCAGTCGGCGATACGCTCGGCCAGGTGTTCCAGGGTCACCGGGACCTCCCCCAGGCCGGCCAGATAGGCGGCGATCAGCAGGGTGGCGTGCCCCTCGGTACCCTCGCTGGGGATCTGCCGGTCGGTGAGCGACTGCTGCGGATCGACCATGGCGATCCCCTCGGCGCGGACCTCCGCCACCAGGCCGGTGGCCTCCTGGATCCGCCGGGTGATGGCGCCACGCTGGCCGGCCAGGTACTGGCGCGCCGCATCGTCGAGATCGTCCCAGTAGACCACCGGATCGTCCAGCAGCCGTGCCGTCAGATCCTGACGCAGGGCGCGGTTGCGCGCCTCGTGGTTGTCCGGGACGAAGGGCTCGACGATGGCGCGCAGGCGCGCCTCGAAGTCACCGGGGTCACCGTCGAGCACCACCAGGGACGGCCCCCGCAGGGTCACGAGCAGGGCGGCCAGGACGCGGCGATGGATGTCGTAGAGGACGTCGCCGTCCCGCCCCCGGCGGACGAAATCGTCCTCGTTGCCGGCCACCCGGGACAGCACCCCCAGCTCCAGCAGCAGCCGCACCGTCGCCACCAGGTCGCGGCGCTCGTCGCGACCTTCCAGGCCGAAGTCCAGCCCGGCCGTCTCCAGCGCCGGGTCGGCGGCCTCCTGGATCAGCGCCTCGCCCAGCCGCCCGAGGGTCACCTGGTTGTCTCCCCGCTCCAGGTTGGCCAGCGCCAGGCAGAGCAACGCATAGCGCCGCCGATGGAAGGGCGCGCGCTGGGCGCCGCTGCCGGTAGTGGCCGGCCGGGTGGGGTCGCCGAAATCCGCCGGGCGCTTGTGGAGCCGGGCAAACTCCGACTCCACCTGGAGCTGCCAGCCGGTGTTGGCGGCGAGCCAGTCGCGGAGCTCGGTCTGATGGCGGCGGACCAGCACGAAGGCCGGATGCCGGGCGTCCATCAGCGGATTCAGCAGCAGTGCCCGCAGGGCGCGCTGGCGCTCGTCGGCGCGGTTGCGCTCCAGAACATCGGTGAGTGTGGCGTCGTCGGCCATCAGGGCGCGGACTCCAGCTCGGTGATGCGGATGCGGTAGTCGGGGCCACTGAGGGTGCCGCCCGGCGTGTGCAGTACCGCGTGCGTCTCCGCGCCCAGGGGCTCCATCTCGATGCCCAGGGTGCCGTCGCCGCTGACTGCGGCAATGGGTTGGTCAGGGGCATCGGCGGCCGCCAGCGCATCTCCCAGGAGCTGCAGAAAGAGGCCGAAGGCATCGTGGTCCAGATGGCCCATCTCCGACAGACGCAGCATCTCTCCGGTGGCGAGCCTGGCGCGGGCCGCCCGTGCCTCGGCGGACTCGGCGGAGAGCTGGCGCGCCAGCCAGGCCTTCTCCTGGTCACGGCGGCGCATGCGGGGCGGGGCGCCCCGTTTCTGGTACTGCCCGGTAGCACGCAGACGGGCGCTGATGCGCAGCGGCGGCGCCTCGGACCACGACACGCTGGCCGCAACCCGGCGTTCCTGCCAGTGGGCCAGGGTATCGGCATCGACGCCCAGATGGCGGGCTGGCGTCAGCCCGAAGGCCGCCCGCCACAGGCGGTGGGCGTGATCGTCGTCGGGGCACTCCAGGAACCAGCGGGCCAGGGTGCGGAAATCGGCGGAGCGGTCGCTGCGGCCCAGTCGGCGCTCGTTGAGCCGCTGGATGGCCTCCAGCATCTGCGAGATGGAGCGCCGAGCCTGCGCCCGCAGCAGGCTGGCCTGGGCGCGGCGCTCGGGCTGGTCCAGGAACCACGCCTTCAGCCCTTCCCAGTGGCCTTCCCAGTGCGCCAGGGCACGATCGCGCTCGCTGCGCCGGGCGATCTCGGGGTCGCCACCGCCCGCCAGCTCCGGGGCAATGTCCTCACTGTCGCGCTCGGCGGCCAGGCGCAGCAGCGCCGCGATGGGCCGCTCGCCGCCGGCGTTGTCGTCGAGCCGGCGGATAGCGCCGGCGATCTCCGCCGAGGCGGTGACCAGGTCACCGATGAAGCGCTCGATGTAGTCGATGAGCCGCTCCTTGTAGGCGACCAGGCCCTGCTGATCGTCGCCGCGCAGCTCCAGCGTGCGCGACAGCCCGTTCATGAAGGCCCGGGCGTTCTCCGCCAGATCGCTGAAGACCGCAGTGAGATCGCGCAGCAACAGATGGGCCTCGTTGGCGTCGGGCACATCCTGGTCGGCCAGCTCCTCCAGCGAGCGCAGCCGCAGGCGCACATCGTCCAGGGCCACCGTCTGCAGCGCGCCGCGCCGGCCCAGTTCGCGGTCGAAGAGCCGCAGCGCGGCCTCGGCGGCCTCGCCGGCGCGGGTGAGCTGGTAGAGATAGCGGGCCCGGTAGAACTCCTCGACACTGGTCACCCGTGAGGTATCGGGATCGGCCTCCAGGTTGCCCCACTGGACCAGCTGGCCCAGGGCACTCTGGACCTCCTCCAGGGCGTCCAGTCCGGCGCGTTGCTGAACGTCCTCCGGGCGGAGATGGACGGTGAAGTGCTCCTTGGCCTCGACGAAGGCGGCCATGATCGCTCGGTAGAGCGGAGCCTTCTCGGCAACGAGGTAGTTGAAGGCGGAGTAGGCTCGTTCGGACATGGGTCGGGGCGCCTTGCTTCGCTTTCGGTGAATGTCCCCTAGGTTACCGCAACCCCGATGATGGTGTCGGGCGGGTCCGCCATCCGCACGAGGACACGCCCGGAGGTCTCGCGCGGCGGGAGCGGCAGTTGTCGCCACGGTGGCGCGCCGCTATCCTCGCCGCCATGAATCTGCACGAATTTCAGGCCAAGGCGGCGTTTCGCGACGCCGGGATCCCGGTGCCCGAGGGCCGGGTCGTCGATCATGCGGACGCCGCGCCGGAGGCCTGGCGCGAGCTGGGCGTCGAACGGGCGCTGGTGAAGGCGCAGGTGCACAGCGGCGGTCGCGGCAAGGCCGGCGGGGTGACCCTTGTCGACAGTGCCGAGGCCGCGCGGGATGCGACGGCCGGCATGCTCGGCACGCGTCTGGTGACCGCCCAGAATGCGCCCGAGGGGCAGCCGGTGGAGCGGGTGCTGCTGGAACCGGCGGCCGACATCGCACGCGAGTTCTACTTTGCCCTGCTGGTTGATCGCTCGCGGGAGTGCCTGACCTTCGTGGTCTCCGCCGAGGGCGGCATGGACATCGAGACCCTGGCCGCCGAGCGCCCGGAGGCGATCCTGACCCTGCCGGTGCACCCGGCGACCGGGATCATGCCGTTCCACGGCCGGCGCATCGCCGCGGCCCTGGGGGTGGAGGGCGCAGCAGCGAAGGCGGTGGCCCGGCTGGCGACCAACACGCATGCCCTGTTCACCCGCACGGATGCCCAGCTGCTGGAGATCAACCCGCTGGTGCAGACCGGGGACGGCGAGCTGCTGGCGCTGGATGCCAAGCTGAGCCTGGACGACTCTGCCGCCTACCGGCAGGCGGCGCTGGTCGAGCTGCGCGATCCGAACCAGCGCGACCCCTCCGAGGAACGCGCCCGCGAGCACGACCTCAACTACATCCCGCTGGACGGCTCCATCGGCTGCATGGTCAACGGCGCCGGCCTGGCGATGGCGACCATGGACCTGATCCAGCACCACGGCGGCGAGCCGGCCAACTTCCTCGACGTGGGCGGCGGAACCACCGTGGAACGGGTGACCGCCGCCTTCAAGCTGATCCTGTCCGATGACTCGGTGCAGGCGGTGCTGGTGAACATCTTCGGCGGCATCGTGCGCTGCGACCTGATCGCCGAGGGGATCATCGCCGCGATCCGCGAGGTGCAGGTGGACGTGCCGGTGGTGGTGCGTCTGGAGGGCACCAACGCCGAGCAGGGCCGTGAGGCCCTGGCGAATTCCGGCCTGGACGTGATCCCGGCCGCCGATCTGGACGCGGCCGCGCGCGCCGTGGTGGAGTCCGCCGCATGAGTATCCTCGTCGACCGCGACACCCGGGTGATCTGCCAGGGCTTCACCGGCAAGCAGGGCAGCTTCCACTCCGAGCAGGCCATCGCCTACGGCACCCGCCTGGTGGGCGGGGTGACCCCGGGCAAGGGCGGGCAGAGTCATCTCGATCGCCCGGTGTTCGACACCGTGGCCGATGCGGTGGCGGCTACCGGCGCCACGGTCAGCATGATCTACGTGCCGGCGCCGTTCGCCGCCGATGCCATCTGCGAGGCGGCCGATGCCGGGATCGAACTGGCGGTGTGCATCACCGAGGGCATCCCGGTGCAGGACATGGTGCGGGTCAAGCAGATGCTGGCCGACACCGGCACCCGCCTGATCGGCCCCAACTGCCCGGGGATCATCACCCCGGAGGCCTGCAAGGTGGGGATCATGCCCGGCTACATCCACAGCCGCGGACGCATCGGCATCATCTCGCGCTCGGGCACGCTGACCTACGAGGCCGTGCACCAGACCACCGCGCTGGGGCTGGGGCAGAGCACCTGCGTGGGCATCGGCGGCGATCCCATCCAGGGGCTGGATTTCGTCGACTGCCTGCGGATGTTCCGCGAGGACCCCGAGACCGACGGCGTACTGATGGTCGGCGAGATCGGTGGTGACGCCGAGGAACGCGCGGCGCGCTACATCCGTGAGGAATTCGACAAGCCGGTGGCCGCCTACATCGCCGGGGCCACGGCCCCGCCGGGGCGGCGCATGGGGCATGCCGGGGCGATCATCGCCGGCGGGCAGGGGACCGCCGCGCAGAAGATGGACGCCCTGCGCGGCGCCGGTGCCGTGGTGGCGGAGAGCCCGGCCGAGCTGGGTCAGGCCATGCAGCAGGCCCTGGGCACCGCTTCCGCACGCTGATCCGGCGCCCCCGTTGATGACCGCACAAGCGCCACGCATCGCCCTGGCCCAGTTCAACCCCGTGGTCGGGGCGCTGGAGACGAATGCCCGGCGCATGCGCGAATTCGTCGAGCAGGCACGCGCCGAAGGCGCCCACCTGGTGATGTTCCCCGAGCTGGCACTGACCGGCTATCCGCCCGAGGACCTGCTGCTGCGGCCCGCGTTCCTGGATGCGGTGGACGCGGCGCTGGAGCGCCTGGCGGAGGCCAGTATCGGCATTGACCTGCTGGTGGGCGCGCCACGGCGCGACGGAGAAGGGCTGGCCAACGCCGCAGTGTGGCTGCGCAACGGCGTGATCCACGCGACGTACGCCAAGCACATCCTGCCCAACTACTCGGTGTTCGACGAGGTGCGCTATTTCCACGCCGGCCACGAGCCCTGCGTGGTTCAGCTGGGCGACTGGCGCCTGGGTGTCACGGTCTGCGAGGACATCTGGCAGCCGGCCCCGGCGGCGCATGCCCGCATCGCCGGGGCCGACGTGCTGCTCAACCTCAATGCCTCGCCGTTCCATCGCGGCAAGCCGGCGGAGCGTTCCGCGGTGGTGGCCGCGCGGGTCGCCGAGACCGGGTGCCCGGTGCTCTACGTGAATCAGGTGGGCGGCCAGGACGAACTGGTGTTCGACGGCCGCAGTTTTCTGCATCCCGGCCCCGGGGGCACGCCGCAGGCCCTGCTGGATCCCTGGGAGGAGGGACTGGCGCTGGTCGAGCTGGAGGCCGGTGACGCCGGACGGCCCCGGCCCGTAGTCGTGGCCCCCGAGGCGGCCTCGCCGCTGCCGCCCGCGCCGGCGGCGGTATCCGAGGCCGACAGCTCCGCGCACGCCGCGGATGCGGAAGTCGCGGATCTCTACGCCGCGCTGGTCACCGGCATCCGCGACTACGTCGACAAGAACGGTTTTCCCGGTGTGATCCTGGGGCTGTCCGGCGGCATCGACTCCGGGCTGACCGCGGCCCTGGCCACCGATGCCCTGGGCCCGGAGCGGGTCACCGCGGTGATGATGCCCTACCGCTATACCGCGTCGATGTCGGTGGAGGATGCCCGCGCCCAGGCCGAACACCTGGGGCTGGATTACCACGAGGTGGCGATCGAGCCGATGGTCCAGGCGTTTCTCGGGGGGCTGGAAACCGCGCTGTCGTCGGTTCCGCCGACGCCCGGCGATGTCACCGAGGAAAACCTGCAGTCCCGCTCGCGCGGGGTAGTCCTGATGGGGCTTTCCAACCGCACCGGCCGCATGCTGCTGGCCACCGGCAACAAGAGCGAGCTGGCGGTCGGCTATGCCACGCTGTACGGCGACATGAACGGCGGCTTCGCTCCGCTGAAGGATGTCTCCAAGCAGTGGGTCTGGCGCCTGGCGCGCTGGCGCAATACCTGCGGCGAGGTGATCCCGCCACGGGTGATCGAGCGTCCGCCCAGCGCCGAGCTGGCGCCGGGGCAGGCCGATTCCGATTCCCTGCCGCCGTACCCGGTGCTGGATGCGATCCTGGAGGCCTTCGTGGAAGAGGAGGCCTCGGTGGCGGACATCGTGGCGCGCGGTTTCGAGCGCGAGACCGTGGAGCGGGTCGCGCGCATGGTGCTGCGGGCCGAGTACAAGCGCCGTCAGGGCGCCCCCGGGGTGCGGGTCAGTCCGCGCGCCTTCGGCCGCGATCGCCGCTATCCCATCACCTCCGGCTACCGCCCGGAATGAGGCCGGTGGTCTGGTACACTCAACCGCACACGATTCGCCCGCGGACGCGGGCGCAGACCGGGGGATTCGCATGAAGAAGATCGAGGCGATCATCAAGCCGTTCAAGCTGGAAGACGTCCGCGAGGCCCTGACCGAGATGGGCATCGCCGGGATGACCGCCACCGAGGTCCAGGGCTTCGGCCGGCAGAAGGGCCACACCGAGCTCTATCGCGGGGCCGAGTACGTGGTCGACTTCCTGCCCAAGGTGAAGCTGGAACTGGTGGTGGACGATGATCGGGTCGATGCCTGCATCGACGCCATCGTGAAGGCGTCGCGCACCGGGAAGATCGGGGACGGCAAGATCTTTGTCTCCGACATGGATCGCGTGGTGCGCATCCGCACCGGTGAGGAGGGCAGCGAGGCCCTCTGACGGGCCGTCTGTCGCGGAGCGCCGCCGTTCAGTTGAAGAACGGCAGGCGCTCGAAGGCGCGCCACAGGCCGCCACGTTCCACTTCCACCGACAGGTGCTCGCCGCCACGCACCGCCACCGCGGCCTCGGCATCGTTCAGTTCCAGCACGCTGAGGGTCGCGTCGGCGTGGTCATCCAGACCCAGCTCGCGATAGGAGTGGTACAGCACCGACAGCGCCTGCGGCATCACGTCGGCGTTGGGGTAGGTCGCCAGCACGTGGCGCGCGCGCTCGGCGGCAGCCACCCAGGCGGTACGCTCCATGTAGAATTCGGCAATGCGCAGCTCGTTCGCGGCCAGGGTGTTGATGATGAACACCATGCGTGGATGCGCATCGGCACTGTACGGGCTGTCCGGGAAGGTGCGGATCAGCCGGTCGAAGTCCTCGTAGGCGTCCATCAGCGGGCCTTGGTCCATCTCGGTGGGATCCATCGGGAACACGTTGCTGAGGAAGCCCTGGTCGCGGTTGAAGTTGATCAGGCCGCGCAGGTAGTAGGCGTAATCGAGGTTCGGATGACGCGGGTTGAGCTGCTCGAAGCGGTCCACCGCGGCGAGCGCGGGTTCCGGTTCGCCGGCCTTGTAATACGCGTAGGGGATCTCGATCTGCGCCTGCTGGGCAAAGCGTCCGAACGGATAGCGGGCCTCCAGCAGCTCGTAGTATTCCACGGCCTGGCTGTAGTTGCCGCTGTCCAGAGCGGATTTGGCCTCGCTGTAGAGCTGGCTGGCCGACCAGCCGGCCGTGGGATCGGCGCGCCAGCTTTCGCAGCCGGCCATGAGCAGGGCCACAATCAGGATGACGAACACGCGTGGCAGGGTGGAAGCTGGGAGCACGGAAACCTCGTTGCGAACCGTTGTGCGCGGATGAAATCCGGATTCTACACCATTGACGAACATTGACGCGGCCTGCCTCCGGAGGGTGAGGGCATGAGCGAACCACGCCGGGCAACCCTGCCCGAAGAAGAGGCCGGGCAGCGCCTGGATGCGGCCCTGGCGCGCGCGTTTCCCGAGTATTCGCGCAGCCAGCTGGTGCAGTGGCTGAAGGCCGGTGACCTGCGCGTGGACGGAGCGCAGCCGCGGCCGCGCACGCCGGTGCGCGGTGGCGAGGCGGTGGAACTGATTCCGCCGGAGACCCCGTCGCTGGAGGATGCCCCGGAAGCCATCGAGCTGGACATCCTGTACGAGGATGCCGACGTGCTGGTGATCGACAAGCCCGCGGGACTGGTGGTGCACCCGGCCGCCGGTCACCGTCAGGGAACCCTGGTCAACGCGCTGCTGCACCACGCGCCCGAGGTCGGCGTACTGCCGCGCGCCGGGGTCGTGCACCGGCTGGACAAGGACACCACCGGCCTGATGGTGGTCGCGCGCAACGCGCAGGCGCAGACCGCCCTGGTGCGTCAGCTGCAGGAACGCAGCGTGCACCGCGAATACCGTGCGCTGGTCCACGGCCGGGTGATCGCCGGCGGCACGGTGGACGCGCCCGTGGGCCGCCATCCGGTGGACCGCAAGCGCATGGCGGTGAACCCGTCGGGCAAGCCCGCGACCACGCATTATCGGGTTGCCGAGCGTTTCCGCGGCCATACCCTGCTGAACGCGCGCCTGGAGACCGGGCGTACCCACCAGATCCGCGTGCACATGGCGCATCTGCGTCACCCGCTGGTGGGGGACCCGGTGTACGGCGGCCGGCCACGACCGGTGCGCGGGATGGACGAGTCGGCGCGCGAGGCGGTGAACGGATTCCGGCGTCAGGCGCTGCACGCGGCGCGCCTGGAATTCCGTCATCCCGCCACGGGCGAGCCGCAGGCCTTCGAGGTGCCGCTGCCCGCGGATTTCGCCTCGCTGCTGGAGGTATTGCGCGCGGATGCCGCCCACGCGGAGGCGCAGGCATGAACGCCGCTGACGCGCTGCCGGACGAGGCCCTGATCACGCCCGACTGGCCCGCTGCCCCCGCAGTCGGGGCCCTGCAGACCACCCGCGCCGGCGGGATCAGCGAGGGCGTGTGGGCCAGTCTGAATCTCGCGCTGCATACCGGGGACGATCCACAGCGAGTGGCCGGGAACCGGCGCCGTCTGGCGCAGGCGGTGGCCGCGCGGGGCGTGCCCGACGCCGAGCTGCACTGGCCGGCGCAGGTGCATGGCACGCGGGTGGTGCGCGCGGAAGAACTGGCCGCCGCCGACGCGCCGGTGGAAGCCGATGCGGTGATGACCACCCGGCCGGACCGGGTCTGCGCGGTGCAGACGGCGGATTGTCTGCCGGTGCTGTTCGCCGGTACCGGCGGGGAGGCGGTGGCGGCGGCGCATGCCGGCTGGCGCGGGCTGGTGGACGGGGTCCTGGAGGCCACGCTGGCGGCGCTGCGCGAGGCCCGTCCGCAGGCGGCCTGGCACGCCTGGCTGGGGCCGGCGATTGGCCCCGACGCCTTCGAGGTGGGCACGGAGGTGCGCGATCGTTTTCTCGCGGTGCAGCCGCACATGGCCGGGGCCTTCCGCCCGGCCGCGCGGGACGGTCACTGGCTGGCGGATCTGGCGGCGCTGGCGCGCGACCGCCTGCAGCGCGCGGGCGTGGCCGTGCATGGCGGTGGCGAGTGCACCTTCAGCGACCCCGACCGGTTCTTCTCCTATCGCCGCGACGGCACGACCGGGCGTCAGGCCAGTCTGCTCTGGATCCGCCCGCAGGCCGGAGCCTAGGAACCGGTCGTGGGGTCCTTGGGTTCCCGGGCGGTTCCGTCTTTCGAGGCGGGGGTGCCCGCGGGCCGTGCGGCCGGATCAACCGGCGCGCGAGTGAGCGCCTTCACCGGGACGGCCGGCGGTTCGGCGAGCCGGCCGGCGGCCCGTTCGTCCAGGCGTGCCCGCGCCCAGGCCACGTGTTCGCGCACCAGTGGTGACGGGTGTTTGGCGCGCGCGGCCAGGGCCTCGCGCGCCGCGTCGGTGGCCGGACCGTTGCCGAGCCCCACGGCGAGGTTGCGCAGCCACTGTTCGTGGCCGATGCGGCGGATCGCCATGCCGGTGGTGCGTTCGAGGAAGGTCGCCTCGTCCCAGGTGAAAAGCTCGACCAGCGAGGCGCTGTCGAGGCCATGGCGGGCGATGAAGTCCGGTTCGGCCGCGACCTCGGCGAAGCGGTTCCAGGGGCACACCAGCTGGCAGTCGTCGCAGCCGTAGATGCGGTTGCCGATCAGCGGCCGCAGGTCTTCCGGGATCGAGCCCTTCAGCTCGATGGTGAGATAGGAGATGCAGCGCCGGGCGTCGAGGTCGTGCGGGCCGCGGAAGGCCTGCGTGGGGCACACGTCCAGGCAGGCGCGGCAGCTCCCGCAGTGGTCCTCGGCCGGGCCGGGATCGAGCGGCAGCGGCAGATCGGTGAACAGTTCGCCGAGGAAGAACCACGAGCCGGTACCGCGGGCCAGCAGGTTGGTGTGCTTGCCGATCCAGCCGAGCCCCGCCTGCTGGGCCAGGGCCTTCTCCAGCACCGGCGCGCTGTCGGTGAAGGCGCGGTAGCCGTGCGGTGCCTCGGCCTCGATCCGGCGGCCGAGTTCGGTCAGTCGCTTGCGCAGCAGCTTGTGGTAGTCGCGGCCCAGGGCGTAGCGCGAGACATAGGCGCCCTCGGGATCCGCCAGCTGGGCGGCCGGACGCCGGGTGCGTGGCGGGAAGTAATCCATGCGCACGCTGATGATGCGCTGCACCCCGGGAACCAGGGCGTCGGGGTCGTGGCGCAGCGGCGCGCGGTCGACCATCCATTGCATGTCGCCGTGGGAGCCGCGTTCCAGCCAGGCGTCCAGGTGCCGGCGATCGGCCTCGGGGACCCGCGCGGGGCCGATGCGCAGTTCCGCGAAGCCGAGTTCGCGCCCCCACTGGCGGATGCGGTCGGCGAGTTCGGCGCATTGGCGCGGGTCGGGATGGTCAGGCACGATCGACAGGCCAGCAAGGAGAGGAACGGACATGAATGATGCCCCCGCACACCCGTCCCCGGCCAGCCCCGTGCCCGGCGAGCGGCTGTTCGACACCACGCGCATGCGCGAGCTGGATGCCACCGCCATGGCCCTGCCCGGGATGGCGCCGGGCGAGTTGATGGACCGGGCCGGTGCGGCGCTGCTCGAGCATCTGCAGGAATGCTGGCCGGGGGTGTCCCGGGTCGGGGTGCTCTGCGGGCCCGGCAACAACGGCGGCGACGGTTTCGTGCTGGCCCGCCGCGCGCGGGCGGCCGGGCTGGAGGTGGTGCTGCATGCGGGGTCTTCGCGGGCGCGGGAGGAGTCGGACGGGAAGCGGGCCCGGCGTCTGTGGGAGGAGAGCGGGGGCGAAATCCACCCGCTGGAGACGTTCGATCCCGCCACTGCGGATGTGTGGGTGGACGCGCTGTTCGGTATCGGTCTGCAGCGTCCGCTGACCGATGTCTACGGCGAGGTGATCGAGCGGCTGAACCGTGCGGACCGGGCGGTGCTGGCGGCCGATGCGCCCTCGGGGGTCGATACCGACAATGGCGCGTTGCGCGGGCAGGCGGCGCGGGCGACACGCACCCTGACGTTCATTGCCGACAAGCCCGGACTGCATACCGGGGCTGCGGTGGACTGCGCGGGCACGGTCAGCGTGGCCACACTCGATCTCCCGCATTCGTTGGCGCAGAGCTTCGCACCGGCGGCGTGGCGCATTGGTCCCGGGCACTGGCGGGCGGGTCTGCCGCGGCGGCGGCCCGGGGCCCACAAGGGGGATGCGGGCCACGTGATGATCGTCGGCGGGGCTCCCGGGTTCGCCGGGGCGGGGCGGCTGGCGGCAACCGCGGCGCTGCGTGCCGGGGCCGGGCGCGTGACCCTGCTGACGCATCCCGAACACGCGGCCTTCGTGTGCAATGACCGCCCCGAGATCATGGTGCGCGGGGTGAGCGAAGGCCCGGAGCTGCTGCGCTGGCTGGAGCGGGCGGACGCGGTGGCCATCGGGCCCGGTCTGGATCAGGGGCCGTGGGGGCGTGAGCTGTGGCTGGCGGCGGCCGATTCCGGCCGCCCGGTGGTGGTGGACGCCGATGCCCTCAACCTGCTGGCGCAGACCCCGCGGCATAGCGACGACTGGGTCCTGACGCCGCATCCCGGCGAGGCCGGGCGTCTGCTGAACCTGGATGCCGCGGCGGTGGAGGCCGACCGACCGGGGCGTCTGCGGGAGCTGGTCGTGCGGTTTGGTGGAACCGTGCTCCTCAAGGGGGCGGGGACGCTGATCGCCGACACCGATGGCGGACCGTACGACTGTGTCACCGACGGCCATCCGGGGATGGCCACCCCCGGCTGTGGCGATGTGCTCACCGGCGTGATCGCGGCGTTGCGCGGACAGGGCCTGGACGCGCGGGGCGCCGCGCGTATCGGGGCGGGCTGGCATGCGGCGGCCGGGCGCGTCGCGGCGCGGCGCCTGGGGGGCACCGTCGGCATGCTGGCGGGGGATCTGATCGCGGCCCTGCCGGCCGCCGCGGGGGGCGACGATGGTTTCTGACCGGGCGGCCTTCGACGGAGCCCCGGTGGAACTGCTGGATGCGGCCGCCACCGAGGCGGCCGGTGCCGCGCTGGCGGCGATGCCGGGGCTGCGCACGGTCTATCTGGAGGGCGACCTGGGCGCCGGGAAGACGACCTGGGTGCGCGGTCTGCTGCGGGCCCTGGGGCATGCGGGGACGGTGCGCAGCCCGACCTATACCCTGGTCGAGCCGTACGAGCTGGATTCCCGGCGCGTACTGCATTTCGACCTCTACCGCCTGGGGGATCCGGAGGAGCTGGAGTACCTCGGCGTGCGCGAGGCGCACGGGCCCGGGGTGCTGTGGCTGGTCGAGTGGCCGGAGCGGGGTCGCGGCTGGCTGCCGGAGCCGGATCTGCGCATCCACCTCGAGGAGCATCCGGACGGGCCGGAGTACGGACGCCGGCTGTGGCTGGAAGGGCCGGCCGCCGAGGCCGGCCGCGCCGCGCTGGCGGCGGCGACGGGACAGGAATAGATCTGGGACTGGTGGGTCTCTCTGTATACTACATGTAGGGGGTGGTGGCTCCCGGGGGGCACGCAGGGAGCGGGGTCGCAGGTTGTGAGGGCACACGCAGAAACTTCGGTATCTTCCTAAAAATTCGCGACATTCCGGGTTGCTTTTTCAGAGGATCTGTCCACAATGAGAGTGGAGTCCCTGACCAGCCGGGGTGTGTGCGTGGGCCATCACCGTTCCGACATCGATCCGAATCGCCGCCAGATCCTGCGCGCCCTGGGTGCACTGGGTCTGGCGACGCTGCCCCTGCCGGCGGCGGCCGGGGCGCGCGTCGAGCGCCTGCGCATGTCCGTGGACGGAGAAACCACGCGTCTGGTCTTCGACATGGAGGGCGAGGCCGAGTACGAGGTGTTTCGCCTGCAGTCGCCGGAACGGCTGGTGGTGGATCTGACGAACGCCAGCACCGATGCCAGCCTGGAGGTCAATGATCACCCGCGTTCGGTGATCGACGGCGTGCGCCACGCGCCGCGCAACGGTTCCGATCTGCGCGTGGTCCTGGATCTGCGCGAGGCCGTGAGCCCGCGCAGCTTCCAGCTGATGCCGGCTCAGGGCGCCCCGCACCGGCTGGTGCTGGACCTGACGCGCAGCGGCTCGGCGGGCACGCGGGTGGAAGCGGGCGAGGAGCGCGAACCGCGTCGCGGTCGCTCGCAGGAGGATCTGCGTGACGTGATCGTGGCCATCGATGCCGGCCACGGCGGGCATGATCCCGGCGCCATCGGGCCCAACGGCACGCGCGAGAAGGACGTGGCGCTGGAAGTGTCGCAGCGGCTGGCGGACCTGGTCGAGGATGAATGGGGCATGGAGGCGGTGATGATCCGCACCGGCGACTATTTCCTGCCCCTGCGCGAGCGCGTCAAGCGCGCCCGGGAGGCGGAGGCCGACGTGTTCATGTCGATCCACGCGGATGCCTTCCCGGACCCCAGCGTGAACGGGTCCTCGGTGTACATGCTGTCGGAGGGCGGGGCATCCAGCGAGGCCGCGCGCTTCCTTGCCGAGCGCGAGAATCAGGCCGACATGCGCCTGGGCGGGGTGCCGATGAACGGCCGTGATGATTCCCTGAGCAACGT
Organism: Thioalkalivibrio sp. ALR17-21; assembly: GCF_000420185.1. Taxonomy (NCBI): domain Bacteria; kingdom Pseudomonadati; phylum Pseudomonadota; class Gammaproteobacteria; order Chromatiales; family Ectothiorhodospiraceae; genus Thioalkalivibrio; species Thioalkalivibrio sp. ALR17-21. Next base: position 31,928 of record NZ_ATUL01000005.1, read on the forward strand.
GCTGCTGGATCTGGCCCAGAGCGGCAGCCTCGAGGCCAGTTCCACCCTGGCCGAGCGGATGATCGACGAGCTGGACCGGGTGGGCAAGGTGCGTCGGCCGAAGGTCGAGCGGGCCAATTTCGCCGTGCTGCGTTCGCCGGATGTGCCGTCCATCCTGGTCGAGTCCGGCTTCATTTCCAATCCGCAGGACGAACGTCGCCTGCGCAGCTCCAGCTACCAGCAGTCGCTGGCCGAGGCCCTGCTGACCGGCCTGCGGGCGTACTTCTCCACCCATGCGCGTCCGGGTACGCTGATCGCGGATGGCGGGGGCATGGAGCAGCACATCATCCGCCCCGGCGAGACCCTGTCAGGGATCGCGGATCGATACAGCGTTTCCCTGTCCGAGCTGCGCGCGGTCAATGGCGTCAACGGCGACACCATCTATACCGGTCAGGTCCTGGAAGTCCCCTCCCGCGGCAGCTGATTTCCGGTCCGAATCCGGAATTCGGCGAGCACGCACGTGCACATTCGCCGGTGTTTCCTTACCCTGCGCTCCAGTGCTTTCCCGGGACGTGACGTGGGCATCCAGAAACTCTCCAATCAGCTGATCAGCCAGATCGCCGCCGGCGAGGTCATCGAGCGCCCGGCCTCGGTGGTCAAGGAGCTGGTCGAAAACGCGCTGGATGCCGGGGCCTCGCGCATCGAGGTGCGTCTGGAGCAGGGCGGGACTCGCCTGATCCGGGTGACCGACGACGGCTGTGGCATCGCGCGGGAAGAACTGCCGCTGGCGCTGTCGCGCCATGCCACCAGCAAGATCCGCAGCATGGATGACCTGGAGGCCCTGCACAGCCTGGGTTTCCGCGGCGAGGCGCTGCCGTCGGTGTCCTCGGTGGCGCGCCTGACCCTGACCTCGGCGGTGCCCGGCGAGCGCAACGCCTGGCAGCTTTCCGGGGACGGTTCCGATGTCTTTGGCGAGGTGATGCCGGCGTCGCATCCGCCGGGCACGACGGTCGAGGTGCGCGATCTGTTCTTCAACGTGCCGGCGCGGCGGCGCTTCGTGCGTACCGAGCGCACCGAATACGGCCATTGCGAATCCGTGCTGCGCACCCTGGCGGCGGCGCATCCCGAGGTAGCCTTCGTGCTGCGGCACAACGACCGGGTGACCCTGGATCTGCCGGGGGCGCCCGGCGATCCGGCTGCGCGTGTGCGGGCCCTGCTGGGCGAGGCGTTTCTGGCGGATGCGCTCCCGGTGGACGAGCAGCGTTCCGGGCTGGTGCTGTCCGGCTGGCTGGGCTCCCCGGCGCGTTCCCGGGCCCAGGCCGACCAGCAGTATTTCTTCGTCAACGGCCGTGCGATCCGCGACCGGGTCCTGACCGCGGCCGTGCGCAAGGCCTATCAGGATGTGCTCTACCACGGGCGCCATCCAATGTTCGTGCTCGAGCTGGAGCTGGATCCGGCGCAGGTGGACGTGAACGCGCATCCGACCAAGCAGGAGGTGCGCTTCCGCGAGTCGCGGATGGTCCACGATTTCATCTTCCACGCCCTGCACGCGGCGCTGGGGCGGGCGAAGGCCGGTCACGCCGGTGACGTGGCGGGGGGCGGGGCCGGGCCGGCCGTGCCCGACTCCGGTCCTGCCGCCGGCAAGGGTCCCGGGCCGCGGCCGGATGCCGGGCCGCGGCCGGGCCTGCTGGACGGTTCGCCCGGCGGTGCACCGGGCCGTGTCGGGGGCGGGTCCGGGGGGGCGGGTGGCGGACGCGCGGACCCCGGGCGCGGTGACGGCTTTGCCGCGGCCTGGGCTGCGTTCCGGCCGCCGGAATCGTCGTCCGCTGCCGGTGTCGGTGAACGTGCCGCGCCGGGTTATGCCGCCGAGGGCGCGGGGCGCACGGACAGCACGGAAAACGACGCTGAGATGCCCCCGCTGGGGTTCGCGATCGGGCAGGTCGCGGATACCTTCGTGCTCGCGGAGAACGCCCGCGGGCTGGTGCTGGTGGACATGCATGCCGCGCACGAGCGCATTACCTATGAGCGGCTCAAGCGCGAATGGGAGCGTGAACGCGTGACCGCCCAGCCGCTGCTGGTGCCGGAGGAGGTGGAGGTTACCCCGGCCGAGGCCGACCGCGCCGAGGAGCAGGCGGATACTCTGGCCGGGCTGGGCTTCGAAGTGGACCGCTGCGGGCCCGAACGTCTGCGGTTGCGTGCGGTGCCGGCGCTGCTGCGGGGCCGCGATGCACCGGCGCTCTTGCGCGACGTGCTGGGGGATCTGGCCGAAAGCGGCCACAGCCAGCGCACCGAGGCGGCGGCCAACGAGGTGCTGAGCACCATGGCCTGCCATGGGTCGGTGCGGTCGGGGCGCCGGCTGACCGTGCCCGAGATGAACCAGCTGCTGCGCGACATGGAGGCCACCGAGCGCAGCGGCCAGTGCAACCATGGCCGGCCGACCTGGGTGGAGCTGGATCACGCTGCCCTCGACGGGCTGTTCATGCGCGGGCGCTGATGGACGTCCCGCAACCGCCGGTGGTGCTGCTCGCCGGGCCCACTGCCACCGGCAAGACCGGGCTGGCGCTGGAACTCGCGCAGCGGCTGGACGCCGAGATCGTGACCGTGGATTCGGCGCAGGTGTACCGCGGCATGGATATCGGTACCGCCAAGCCGGATGCGGACGAGCGGGCGCGGGTGCCGCATCACCTGCTGGACATCCGGGATCCGGAGGAGACCTATAACGCGGCGGCCTTCGCCGCGGATGCCCGTGCCTGCATCCGGGCGATCCATGTGCGCGGGCGCGTGGCCCTGCTGGCGGGCGGGACCCTGCTGTACCTGCGGGCGCTGCTGGAGGGGATCGACCCCATGCCGCCGGTGCCGGAAGCGGTGCGCGCCGCGGTGCGCGCCCGGCTGGAGACGGAAGGCGCCCGGGCCCTGCATGAGGCCCTGGAGGCGGTGGACCCGGCGGCCGCCGGGCGCATCCATCCCAACGATCCGCAGCGCATCCTGCGGGCGCTGGAGGTATTCGAGGCCACGGGGCGGCCGTTGTCGAGCTTCCAGCAGGGGGGCGAGGCGCGGCTGCCGGCGGGGTGGTGCGCGCTGGCATTGTGGCCGGAAGATCGGGAACGTCTGCGCGCGCGGATTGCCGAACGCTTCGATGCCATGCTGGAGGCGGGGTTCGTGGAGGAGCTGCGGGCCCTGCGGGCGCGCCCCGGACTGACCGCGGATCACCCCTCGCAGCGGGCAGTGGGCTATCGCCAGGGTTGGGAGTGGCTGGACGGCGAGGTCGATTTCGCCACGTTCCGCAGCCGGGCGATCTCCGCGACGCGGCAGCTGGCCAAGCGCCAGCTGACCGGTCTGCGGCGCTTCCCGCTGCACGCGCGGTTGCCGGCGGAAACCGTCGATCCGGAGCAGGCCCTGGAGGCCCTGCGCGAGACAGCATTACGCTGACGATATGCTACTCTTTTTACAGGTTTCGGCCCGCAGCGCGGGCCCCGACGAATGCAACCAGGGAATGTACCGATGGCCAAAGGGCAAATGCTGCAGGAACCCTTTCTCAACGCGCTGCGCCGCGACCGGATTCCGGTGTCGATCTATCTCGTGAACGGCATCAAGCTGCAGGGGCAGATCGAGTCCTTCGATCAGTTCGTGGTCCTGCTGCGCTCGACGGTGTCGCAGATGGTCTACAAGCACGCGATCTCCACCATCGTGCCCGCGCGGCAGGTGCGCATGCCGCTGGATGAAGACAGCGCCGCGGCCAGCGGCGGAGAGGCCGCGGATGAATAAGGGCGTCGTACACCTCCGGGGTGGCCCGGGCCCGGATCGGGGGTGGTCGCGCGTTGTTTGAGCGTCCGCAGACCGGTGGCGACCGGGCGGTGCTGGTGGCCATGGCCATCGGCGGTGCGACCGATCTCGAGGTCCAGCTGCAGGAATTCGAGGAGCTGGTACGTTCGGCCGGGGCCGAGGTGGTGGCCGTGGAATCCGGTTCGCGCCATCGTCCCGACTCGCGTCTGTTCGTGGGGTCCGGCAAGGCGGACGCCATTCGCGATCAGGTGGCGGCGCACGGGGCCGACCTCGTCATCTTCAACCACGAGCTGTCGCCCAGCCAGGAGCGCAACCTGGAACAGCACCTGCAGTGCCGGGTGCTGGACCGCGCCGGGCTGATCCTCGATATTTTTGCCCAGCGCGCGCGTTCTCACGAGGGCAAGCTGCAGGTGGAGCTGGCGCAGCTGCGCCACATGTCCACCCGGCTGGTGCGCGGCTGGACCCACCTTGAGCGGCAGAAGGGCGGGATCGGCCTGCGCGGTCCCGGGGAGACCCAGCTGGAGACCGACCGCCGGCTGCTGGCGGCGCGCATCAAGCATATCGAGCGGCGACTGGAAAAGGTCGAACGCACGCGCGAGCAGGGGCGCCAGGCGCGCCTGCGCAACGAGGTGCCGACCGTCTCGCTGGTGGGCTACACCAATGCCGGCAAGTCGACCCTGTTCAACCGCCTCACCGATTCCGACGTTTACCAGGCCGACCAGCTGTTCGCGACCCTGGATCCGACCCTGCGCCGGCTGGATCTGGCGCCGCACCAGTCGGTGATCCTCGCGGACACCGTCGGGTTCGTGCGCGACCTGCCGCACGAACTGGTGGCCGCCTTCAAGGCGACCCTGACCGAGACCCGCGAGGCGGCGCTGCTGCTGCACGTGATCGACGCCGCCGATCCGGAGCGCGAGCGCCACATCGCCCAGGTGGAGGACGTGCTCGCGGAGATCGGCGCCGAGGACGTGCCCTGCTGGCGGATCTACAACAAGATCGACACCCTGCCGGAGCGCGACGATGAGGCGGCGGAGCGCTTTGCCGGTGGCGAGGGCGAGGAGGCCTTCTGGCTGTCGGCGCAAACCGGCGAAGGGGTGGAGCGGCTGTACCAGCGCCTGGCCGAGTCCTTCACCGAATCCATGCGCCGTGGCTGGGTCGAGGTGCCGCCGTCCGCCGGGCGGCTGCGCGGGCGGCTGTACGACGAGAACGCCGTGGAGGCCGAGCAGACCGGTGATGAGGGTGCGATCCGCCTGCGGGTGCAGCTGCCGGAGCGGCGCTTCCAGGACCTGTTCCGCGAGGCCGGGCTGGATCCGGAAACGGCCTTCGTGGGGCCGGGCGAGGAACCCGGGGACGCCGAGGACGTGCAAGCCGCCGGTGCGCGCGCCTCGGCACCGGGCTCCGGTGCCTGATCGCGCGCCCTGACGGGTTCCCGGGCAGCCACGCGGCACCGGGAGTCTCATTTACGTGTTCTATCAGATCCTCCTTCCGGGAACTTTTGCCCTAATAACTGACCAAATTAGTCAAGAAATGGGCAACGCCTGCAGTGGCTGCAGGGAAAGGAGGTAGAACGATGATCTTTGAACGTTTCGTGGATTCCGGACTGTCACAGCATTCCTTCGTGGTCGGCTGCCAGGGCAGCGGCGAGATCGCCGTGATCGACCCGCAGCGCGACGTGGATGTCTACCTGGACTATGCGCGGGACCATGGCTATCGCATCGCGTACGTGATGGATACCCACATCCACGCCGACTTTGCTTCGGGCGCCCGCGAGCTGGCGGACAAGACCGGGGCGCGGCTGATGCTCTCGGGCTACGACGCCGGCGAGCATTTCCGGGTGCAGTTCCCGCACGAGGATCTGCACGAAGGCGACCGCGTCGACATCGGCAACGTGCGCATCGAGGTCCGTCACACTCCCGGGCATACGCCGGAACATCTGATGTTCGTGGTGTTCGACGGGGCGCGGTCGCGTGATGAACCGATCGCACTGATCACCGGCGACTTCCTGTTCGTCGGCTCGCTGGGCCGTCCCGACCTGCTGGGCGAGGAGGCCAAGCGCGCGCTGGCGCGGCAGATGTTCGCCAGTGTGCGCGACAAGCTGGCCGACCTGCCCGACGGCGTGGAGGTCCACCCGGGTCACGGGGCCGGTTCCGCCTGTGGCGCGGGCATGGCCGGGCGTCCCGTCTCCACCCTTGGTTACGAGCGAGCGACCAACCCCTATCTGGACCCGTCGTTGAGCGAGGACGCCTTCGTGGAGAAGCTGCTGCACGGGCTGCCGGAGATCCCGGATTTCTATCCGCGCAACAAGGGCATCAACTCCGAGGGTCCGAAGGACGTCATCCCGCTGCCGGGCATGCAGGCCATCGAGCCCGACGAGGTGGCGCGGCGTGTGGAAGCCGGCGAGGTCACGGTGATCGACCTGCGCGATCCGCTGGCGTTCGGGGGCGGCCACGTGCCGGGGGCGCTGGGCATCGGCATCCGCGGCCCGTTCGCCAACTGGGCGGGCTGGGTCACGCCGGATGACCAGCCGGTGATCCTGGTCGACGGCAGCGGTGATCCCGCAGTGATCGAGCAGGCCGTGCGCAGCATGGTCCGCACCGGCCGCGACTACATCGACGGCTACGTGCGCGGCGGCATGGCCGCCTGGGCGGGCGCCGGTCTGCCGCTGGATACCCTGGCCCAGGTCGATGCCCGCGGAGCCGCGGACCGCGTGGCACGCGGCGAGGCCCGGCTGGTGGACGTGCGTACCCCGGCCGAATACGCTGCGGGGCACGTCGACGCGGCGGTCCATCGCCCGGTGGCGGAGACCCGCGAGGGTATCCCCGGGGTCGACCTGGAAGAGCCGGTGGCCGTGGTCTGCGGCAGCGGTTACCGTTCCACGGTCGCGGCTTCCATCCTGCAGCGCCTGGGCTATCGCCGCGTGATGAACGTGGTCGGCGGCATGGGCGCCTGGGAAGCGGCCGGCGTCAGACAAGCCTCTTCTTCCGGGCGGCGCGACGCGGCCTGATCCGACCGCCCCGGCGAATCGCGGACCCCGCGGGGTCCGCGATCGTCCGCGGCTCGACCTTCCCTCAACCCGACTCTCGCAGGGGTGCGCTTGCCCGCCCCGGGGTGCCCCCCTAGAATGTCTGCTCCCTGTGCCTGATCGGCACACCCCGAGCGATCGACGGAGTCCCTGATTCATGCCCTGGAACGAACCGGGAAACAACAACCGCGACCCCTGGAGCGGGGGTGGCGGTAACCGCGGCGGTGGCGGCGGTGGTGGGGGTGGCCAGCAGCCGCCCGATCTCGAGGAGATGCTGCGCAAACTGTCGCGGCAGCTCAGCGGCATCTTTGGTGGCGGCAACCAGGGCGGAAGCGGCCTGGGCGGCGGCGGCATGGGGCGCGGTTCCCAGGCCCTGATCAGCCTCGGCCTGATCATCGCCCTGGTGGTCTGGATTGCCTCCGGCTTTCATATCATCTCCGAAGGCGAGCGCGGCGTCGTGCTGCGCTTCGGTGCGTTCCAGGAGGTCAAGAGCCCGGGGCCGGGCTGGCACCTGCCGTATCCCATCGAGCGGATCGAGATCGAGAATGTCGACAACGTGCGGACCATCGAGAGCCGCGCGCTGATGCTCACCGGCGACGAGAACATCATCGATGTCGATATCGCGGTGCAGTACCGCATCCTCGATCTGGTCGATTTCCTGTTCAATGTCCGCAACCCGGATGCCACCGTGCATCAGGTCATGGAGTCGGCCATCCGTGAACGGGTCGGCAAGGGCAATCTCGAATTCATCCTCGGCGAGGGCCGCGGCGAGATCGCCCAGTCCACCCGCACGGTGATGCAGGAAAACCTCGATGCCTACGGCGCCGGGATCGTGGTCACCGCGGTCTCCATGCAGCAGGCGCAGCCGCCGGAAGCAGTGCAGGAGGCCTTTGCCGATGCCATCCGTGCACGCGAGGACGAGGTCCGCTTCCGCAACGAGGCCGAGGCTTATGCCAACGGCGTGATCCCGCGGGCGCGTGGTCAGGCGGCCCGCATCATCGAGGAAGCCGAGGGTTATCGCGATCAGGTGGTGGCCCGCGCCGAGGGTGATGCCTCGCGCTTCGACCAGCTGCTGACCGAATACCGGCAGGCCCCCGAAGTCACGCGTGACCGTCTCTACCTCGAGGCGGTGGAAGCCGTGCTCCAGGATTCGCGCAAGCTGATGCTGGACGTGGGCGCCAGCGGCAATCTGATGATGCTGCCGCTGGGCGAGATGTTCTCCGGCCAGCCGGGCACCCGCAATTCGGGTGGCGCGCCGACGCCGCGTCCACTTGACACTGACCGGCGTGCGATTGAGAGGGACACCGGGATGACCCGTGATACCGAGAGCCTGCGCTCGCGGGAGGTTCGCTGATGCTGCGTATTGCCGGAATTGCCGTGGTGGTCATCGGGATCGTCGTGGCCCTGTCGACCTACACCGTTGACGAGCGCGAGCGCGTGATCAAGTTCGCCCTGGGGGAACTGCGCGAGGTGGACCAGGAGCCGGGGCTGCATTTCAAGTTCCCGCTGATCCAGAACGTCGAGAAGTTCGATGCCCGGATCATGACCCTGAACATCCCGCCGGACCGGTTCCTGACCAGCGAGGCGAAGAACATCATCGTGGATTTCTACGCCAAGTGGCGGATCAACGATGTCGGTCAGTTCTACCGCGCCACCCGCGGTGACGAGCGACTGGCCGAGGAGCGCCTGTCGCAGATCCTGCGGGACGGCATGCGTAACGAATTCGCCCGCTACGAGCTGCAGGACGTGGTCGCCGGCGAGCGCCTGACCATCATGGGCGCGGTGCGCCAGGCCGCCCTGGAGACGGCGCTGGAGCTGGGGGTCGATCTGGTGGATGTGCGCATCCGTCGCATGGATCTGCCGGACGAGGTCTCCGAGTCGGTGTTCGACCGCATGCGGGCCGAGCGCGAGCGTGTGGCGCAGGACTTCCGTGCCCGGGGGCAGGAGGAGGCCGAGCGGATTCGTTCGCGTGCCGACCGCGATCGCACGGTGATCCTGGCGAACGCGTACCGTGACTCCGAGGTGATCCGCGGGGAGGGTGATGCCCGGGCTACCGAGATCCTGGGTACCTCCTTCGGCGAAGATGAAGAGTTCTTCCGCTTCTATCGCAGCCTGATCGCCTACCGCAACAGCCTGCAGGGCGAGAACAGCACGTTCGTGCTGGAACCGAACTCGGAGTTCTTCCAGTTCTTCAACGCTCCGGGCGGCGAGCGTCCGTCCCGGGCTCCGCAGCTGCCGCAGCCCGCCGAGTGATCGTGCGGCCGGCCCCGTTTCGGGGCCGGTGGGGGCAGGTTCTGCCAACCACAAGCCGGGCCCGCACCGCGGGCCCTTCTTCTGGCCAGCCCGCCTGCGGACGGGTCAGGCCGTGCAGGCAAGGATGACATGACGGAAATCAATCGCTGGCTGCTGCCGGACGGACTCGAAGAGGCGCTGCCGGATTCGGCACGGCGCCTGGAGGGCCTGCGGCGGCGTGTGCTCGACCATTTCGATGTCTGGGGCTACGATCATGTGATGCCGCCGCTGGCGGAATACCTGGAGTCGTTGCTGACCGGTGCCGGCCACGAGCTGGATCTGCAGACGTTCAAGCTGACCGATCAGCTGACTGGCCGGCTGATGGGAGTGCGAGCGGACCTGACGCCTCAGGTCGCCCGCATCGACGCGCACCGTCAGCATGTGGCGGGTGCCAACCGGCTGTGCTATGTCGGTACGACTTTGCGTGCCCGTGCCGATGAGTGGTCGGGGTCCCGCAGTCCGCTGCAGGCGGGCGCGGAGCTTTTCGGACACGACGGTCTGGATTCCGACGTCGAGGTCATCCGTCTGATGCTGGCTACGCTGGAGGTCTGCGGTGTGCGCCGGCCCAGCATGGATCTGGGGCACGTCGGGATCTTTCGCAGTCTTGCCCGGGCCGCGGGTCTGGAGCCGGAGCAGGAGCGCGCCTTCTTCGATCAGCTGCAGCGCAAGAGCATCCCCGAAATCGAACAGACCCTGGCGCAATGGCGTGCGGCGGGGCTCGACCCCGATCTGGCCGATGCCCTGCGTGCCCTGCCGGACCTGAATGGCGGGCCCGAAGTCCTGGGGAGCGCGCGCGCCGCGCTGGGCAGGGCACCCGCCGAGGTGCACGCGGCCCTGGACCACCTGGAGGCGATCGTGGGGGCCCTGCAGTCGCTGGGGACCGAGGTGGATCTGCACGTGGATGTCGCGGAGCTGCGCGGGTATGCCTATCACACCGGTCTGGTGTTTGCGGCGTTCATCCCGGGGTCGGGACAGGCGGTCGCCCGCGGCGGGCGCTATAACGAGATCGGCCGCGTGTTCGGGCGGGCGCGTTCGGCCACCGGGTTCAGTACCGACCTGCGCGAGCTGGCCCGGCACGGCGACGCCCGTGGCGATCCGGAGCGCCCACGCCAATGCGTGCTCGCCCCCGCCGGAACCGATCCGGAGCTGGAGGCGGCGGTGTGCGAGCTGCGCGGGCGCGGCGTGCGCGTGGTTCGCGAGCTGCGGGGCGAGACGCCGGTGACGGATGCGGACGCACGCCTGGAGTACCGCAATGAACAATGGACGGTGGTGGAACACTGATGGGACGTTTCGTAGTCGTACTGGGCAGTCAGTGGGGTGACGAAGGCAAGGGCAAGATCGTCGACCGACTGACCGAGGATGCCGCGGCGGTGGTGCGCTTCCAGGGCGGGCACAACGCCGGACACACGCTGGTGATCGATGGCGAGAAGACAGTGCTGCACCTGATCCCCTCGGGCATCCTGCGCGAAGGGGTGGAGTGCATGATCGGCAACGGCGTGGTGCTGTCGCCGGAGGCCCTGCTCAAGGAGATGGACGAGCTCGAGGCCCGCGGCGTGCCGGTGACCGATCGCCTGCGGCTGTCGGATTCCTGTCAGCTGATCCTGCCGTACCACGTGGCGCTGGATCACGCGCGCGAGAAAGCGCGCGGCAAGGCGGCCATCGGTACCACCGGGCGCGGCATCGGTCCGGCCTACGAGGACAAGGTCGCACGTCGCGGGCTGCGCCTGGACGACCTGTTCCATCGCGAGCGTCTGGCGGCCAAGCTTGGCGAGGTGATGGATTATCACAATTTTGCCCTGAAACATTACTTCGGGGCGGCGACGGTGGACCATCAGCAGGTGCTGGAGCAGTGCCTCGAGCATGCCGAGCGCCTCAAGCCGATGGTGACGGATGTCGCCGGTCGTCTGCACGAGCTGCGTGCCGCGGATCGTGACGTGATGTTCGAAGGGGCGCAGGGCACGCTGCTGGACATCGACCACGGGACCTATCCGTTCGTGACCTCCTCCAGCACGACCGCCGGCGGGGCGTCCACCGGCTCCGGGGTGGGGCCGCGCAATCTGGATTACGTGCTGGGGATCACCAAGGCATACACCACGCGGGTCGGGGCCGGCCCCTTTCCCACCGAGCTGTTCGACAATATGGGCGAACACCTCGCGCGCCGGGGCAACGAATTCGGTTCCACCACCGGGCGTGCACGCCGCTGCGGGTGGTTCGATGCGGTGGCACTGCGTCGCGCGGTCGCCGTGAACAGCATTAGTGGCCTGTGCATGACCAAACTGGACGTGCTGGACGGGCTGGAGACGGTGCAGATCTGCACCGGTTACGAGGTCGACGGCCGGCGAGTGGCGGTGCCACCGGCGGGTGCCGAGGCCTACGGGTCCTGTACGCCGGTCTACGAAGAGATGCCGGGCTGGCAGGAATCCACCGTCGGGGTGCGCGAGTACGCGAAGCTTCCCGCCAATGCGCGTGCGTATCTGGAGCGCCTGTCCGAGGTGGTGGGTGTGCCCGTCGATATGATCTCCACCGGTCCGGATCGCGACGAGACGCTGGTGATGCGGGATCCCTTCCGGGGCTGACGGGCATCCCTTCCGGTCCGGATGCGGGCCGGAAGGGGGCTCATGGATCCGTCGGCCGACGGACGACCGCGCGCGCGAAAATTCCCCGCAGGCCGTTGCCATGCGAGCGATTGCGGACGTGGGGGCTGCGGATTGCTTCGGGAAGGAAGCGGGAAGCGAATAAAGAATGGTGCCGAGGAGAGGACTTGAACCTCCACGGGGTTACCCCCACTAGCACCTGAAGCTAGCGCGTCTACCATTTCCGCCACCTCGGCACTTGAGGTCGGCCCTGTAAGGGGGCCTGCGCTTCAGGAACGCGTAAGGTAATCCGCGCTGGCGGATCTGTCAAACCCTGCGGCATCCGCAGGTGAAAGAAATGCGCCCGCGCCGCATCGGGGCCATAATGGGCACCGGGCCGGCTCCGGCCTGTCACTGCCGCAGGCACCTCGGGTGCGCGGCACAACACCAGAAGAAAGAGTTCACTGAATGCCAGGAAAACGCAGCAAGCCGCAGATCGACCCCAACCTCGAACGCGAGGCGCAGAAGTACGACAACCCCATCCCCAGCCGCGAGTACATCCTCGACCTGCTGCAGCTCGAGGGGAATCCGCTGTCCTTTGAGGAAATCGCCGGGCGTCTCGGTATCGAGGACGAGGAACGTCTGGAGGCCCTGCGCCGGCGGCTCAAGGCAATGGAGCGTGACGGCCAGGCTCTGTGCAACCGTCGGGGTGCCTACCTCCCGGTCAATCAGGAAGACCTGATCCGCGGGCGCGTGATCGGCCATCCCGACGGCTTTGGTTTCCTGGTGCCGGACGAGCAGGATGACGACCTGTTCCTGTCGCCGAAGCAGATGCGCGGGGTGTTCCACGGGGACCGCGCGGTGGCGCGCGTCATGGGCGTGGACCGGCGCGGGCGTCGTGAGGGCGGCATCGTCGAGGTGCTGGAGCGTAACACCACCCAGGTGGTCGGGCGTCTGCGCATCGAGGACGGCGTGGGCCTGCTGACCCCCGACAACAAGCGCATCACCCACGAGATCCTGGTACCGCCGGACGGTCTGGGCGAGGCGCAGGACGACCAGATCGTGGTCGTGCGCATCCGCGAGATGGCGTCGCGCAAGTCGCGTCTGCGCGGTGATGTGGTGGAGGTCCTGGGCGAGCACATGGCACCGGGGATGGAGATCGACATCGCGATCCGTGCCCAGGGGCTGCCGTTCGAATGGCCGGAGGAGGTCACCGAAGCGGCGGACAAGCTGGGCGATTCGGTGCCGGAAAAGGCGAAGAAGGGTCGGCTGGATCTGCGCGACAAGCCGTTCGTGACCATCGACGGCAGCGATGCGCGGGACTTTGACGATGCCCTGTATTGCGAGCCCGAAGGCAAGGGCTGGCGGCTGTGGGTCGCGATCGCCGATGTGTCGCACTACGTCGAGCCGGACTCGGCGCTGGACCGCGAGGCGGTCAATCGCGCGACCTCGGCGTATTTCCCCGAGCAGGTGATCCCGATGCTGCCCGAGGCGCTGTCCAACGGGCTGTGCTCGCTGAATCCGGACGTCGACCGCCTGAGCATGGTCTGCGAGATGGAGATCGGTGCCCGCGGGGCGCTGAAGAGCTACCGTTTCCACGAGGGCGTGATTCGCTCGCATGCCCGGCTGATCTATGACGATGTGGCCGCGATGCTGGCCGGGGATGAGCCGCTGCGCGAGAAATACGCGGCGGTGCTGCCGCATGTCGAGGAGCTGCACCGGGTGTTCAAGGCGCTGCACGCGGCGCGCAACCGCCGTGGTGCGATCGATTTCGATTCCACCGAGACGCAGATCGTGTTCGGCGAGGACCGCAAGATCGAACGCATCGTCCCGGTGGAGCGTACCGATGCCCATCGCCTGGTCGAGGAATGCATGATCATGGCGAACGTGGCCGCCGCGCGCTTCCTCAAGAAGCACAAGGTCCCGGCGCTTTACCGCAACCACGATCAGCCGCCCGCAGAGAAGGTCGAGGAGCTGCGCGAATTCCTCAATGGCGCAGGTCTGTCCCTGGGCGGGGGCGACGAGCCCAGCCCGCGGGACTATACGGAGGTGCTGAAAGCGGCGAAGCAGCGCACGGACCAGAAGTTGATCCAGACCGTGCTTTTGCGTTCGCTGTCGCAGGCGGTGTATTCGCCGGAGCTCGGCGGCCACTTTGGTCTGGCGCTGGATGACTACGCGCACTTCACCTCGCCGATCCGGCGTTATCCGGACCTGCTGGTCCATCGGGGCATCCGGCACGTACTGCGCAATGGCAGCAACAAGGGCTTCCCCTATACCCACCAGCGCATGGAGGGCCTCGGCGAGCACTGCTCGATGGCCGAGCGCCGTGCCGAGGACGCCACGCGCGATGTGGAGGCCTGGCTGAAGGCCGAGTACATGCAGGACAAGGTCGGGGACGTGTTTACCGGCATCGTCTCGGGCGTGACCGGCTTCGGCCTGTTCGTGGAGATTCAGGGGGTGTACATCGAAGGCCTGGTGCATGTCTCCAGCCTCGATAACGATTTCTACCACTTCGATCCCAAGCGCCATACCCTCACGGGCGAGCGCGCCGGTCGCGTGTTCCGCATCGGTGACGAGCTCCAGGTCCAGCTGGTGCGGGTGAGTCTGGATGACCGCAAGATCGACCTGGCGCTGGCCGGCGAGTCGAAGCCGGCGGAGAAGGCTGCACCCGCCGCGCGCCCGGCCGGTCGCAAGGGCCCGGGCGGAGGTCCCGGTGCCGGCGGGAAGAAGCGTGGCAGCGCCCGCGACAACGCCCGTCGCAAGCGTCGCGCCAGAGGAGGCGATGCGGAGGCGGGCGGGGGGCCGGATGCGGGCCCGGATGCGGGCCCGGCGTCCGACGATTCGGCACCCGCCGACAGCGAAGGCGAACACGCAGCCGCGGAATCGGCCCCTGAATCGGCCCCTGAATTGGCGCCGGAGCCCGCCGGTGACGACGCACCGAAGAAGAAGGGCCGGCGGCGCGGCCGTCGGCGCAGCAAGCCTTCCGCGGAGGAGGGTGACGCCGCCGCGCAGGGTGCCGGCGGGGGTGCCTCCGACGAGGACTCCGCAGATGCCCCGGAGCCGGGCAACGAGCGGCTTCCGGAGGCCGAGGCCGTTCCGGACAAGGATGGCAACACCATCCCTGACGAGGATGCCACCGGCCAGGGCGGCTCCGGAGACGGTGAAACCGGGGGCAAGCCGGGGCGGCGCCGGAGCCGTCGCCGTCGCCCGGCCTCCTCCTCCTGAGTGATGCACGGATGCCTGGCGTTTCCGGCGCCGTTCCGGGCGCCATGTCCGTACCACGACCGAAAATGCGGGGACGGGCGGGATGAGCCGTAGCGGCGGAAAGGGGCGCTCCCGGGGCGAGGCCTTCGGCGGGATCCATGCGGTGGCGTCGCTGCTCGAGCGTGCTCCGGAGCGGATCAAGAGCCTGCAGCTCGCGCGCGGCGAGGTGGATGCGTCCCTGCAGCGCATCCTGGAGCGCGCCGGTGCCCTGGGGGTGGCGGTGGAGCGGGTGGCCCGCGAGCGCCTGGACCAGCAGCACCCCGGATTTCAGCACCAGGGCGTGATCGTGCACTGTGCGCCGCGCCCGGTGGTGGACGAACGCGAGCTGCGCGAACGCGTGGAGGCGGGCCTGGATCTGGTGCTGGTGCTGGATGGCGTCACCGATCCGCACAACCTCGGCGCCTGCCTGCGCACGGCGGACGCCGCAGGCGCCGGGGCCCTGGTCGTCCCGCGCCACCACAGTGCTCCATTGACCCCGGCGGCGATCAAGGTCGCCTCCGGCGCGGCGGAGACCGTGCCGGTGGTGAGCGTGGGCAATCTCGCCCGCACCCTCGCCGCGCTGAAGGAAGCCGGCATGTGGGCCACAGGGCTGGACGGCGAGGCGCAGCAGGCGTTGTACGACGTCGATCTGCGCATGCCTGCCGCGATCGTCATGGGCGCCGAGGGCGAGGGGCTGCGGCGCCTGACCCGCGAGGCCTGTGATCATCTGGCGCACATTCCCATGGTCGGCACCGTGGAGAGCCTGAACGTTTCGGT
Source organism: Thioalkalivibrio sp. ALR17-21 (assembly GCF_000420185.1). Lineage (NCBI taxonomy): Bacteria > Pseudomonadati > Pseudomonadota > Gammaproteobacteria > Chromatiales > Ectothiorhodospiraceae > Thioalkalivibrio > Thioalkalivibrio sp. ALR17-21. The sequence continues at coordinate 47,597 of NZ_ATUL01000005.1, forward strand.
CGCCACCGGCGTGTCCCTGTTCGAAGTCCGGCGCCAGCGCCGTGTTGTGACCGCGGGCAACATCGGTTAACGTATTGCGCCTTTCCGCCCGTCGTTAGGGCGGTTCCTTGCCTCACCGGCGCACCGGGAGGCTGTTACCCGCAAGGAGTTGGATATGCGTCACTATGAAGTCGTGTTTCTGGTCCATCCCGACCAGAGCGAGCAGGTCCCGGCGATGATCGAGCGCTACAAGGGTCTGGTGGAAGGCCACAGCGGCACGGTCCACCGTCTGGAGGACTGGGGCCGCCGGCAGCTCGCCTACCCCATCCAGAAGCTGGTCAAGGCCCACTACGTGCTGATGAACATCGAGGCCGACGAGGCCGCGATGGAAGAGCTCGACAGCGCCTTCCGCTTCAACGATGCGGTGCTGCGTCACCTGTCCATCCGCATGGATCGTGCGATCACCGAAGCGTCCCCGCTGGCCAAGGGCCGCGAGGAAGAAGAAGGCAAGGGCAGCCGCCGCCGCGAGGACGCCTCCGCGGACGAGTCGGCCGAAGCCCCCGCCGACGAGTGATCCCGAACCCCACCCCCGTTTACTGAAGGAGATCGGACATGGCCCGTTTCCCGCGTCGTCGCAAGTTCTGCCGGTTCACCGCCGAAGGTATCGAGTACATCGATTACAAGGACCTGAACCTGCTGAAGAATTACATCACCGAGACCGGCAAGATCGTGCCCAGCCGCGTCACCGGCACCAGCGCCAAGTACCAGCGTCAGCTGTCCACGGCGGTCAAGCGTGCGCGTTTTCTCGCGCTGCTTCCGTACAGCGATACGCATTGATCGGCGCCTGAACGCTGCCTGATCGCCGCCCGGGGGGCGGAGTGCAACGGTCATGCAGATCCTCGCCGAATTCGCGATGAAGAGCCGGGGCCGCGCCGTGGGTGCGGTCGCCGGCTTTGGTATTGCCGGGCTGTTCCTGCCGCCGGTGTCCATCGTCAGCAGTGCCCTGGTGGCCCTGGTCGGGCTGCGGCTGGGGCTGACTCAGGCCCTGATCGTCCTCGCGATCGCCTCCGGCCTGCTGGGCGCCGCCCTGTGGGGTGCGAGCCCCGGAACACCGGGACCGGCGGTGCTGCTGGCCGGTGTCATCCAGTGGTTGCCGGTGGCCCTGCTGGCGGAACTGTTGCGGCGCACGGTGTCCTGGCGCATCACCCTCAAGGCCGGGGCGCTGGTCGCCGGCGCCGGGGTGCTGCTGATGCACGCCCTGGTGCCGGATGCCGAGGCCTTCTGGGTGCGGGCCGGCATGGAGTTGCTGGCGCCGCTGGTGGAGTCCGGCGAGGCGGCGGCGCGCGAAGAGCTCGAGGCGGTGCTTGCCGACCTCGCGCCCTACCTGGCCGGGCTGCTGGCGGGCATCGTGCTGCTGAGCGTGACCCTGGCGATGCTGATCGCCCGCTACTGGCAGTCGGCGCTGTACAACCCGGGGGCCTTCGGCGCGGAATTCCGCGCCCTGCAGCTGGGGCCGGGCGTCAGCGCCGCAGCGGTCGTGCTGCTCGCGGTGGGGCAGCTGGTGCCGTCGCCGCTGGCGATGGAGCTGGCGTTCATCCTGGGGGTGCTCTTCTTCCTCCAGGGGATCGCCCTGATGCATGCGCTGACGCATGGCCAGGGCATGAGCGTGTTCTGGCTGGTGGGCATGTACGTTTTGATGGCCCTGGCGTTGCCGCAGATGTTCCTGCTGCTGGCCACCATCGGGGTCATCGACGCGTGGGCGGATATCCGCCGGCGCATGGGGATCGGTCGCGAGCGCGATGCCGGCGACGATCCCCCGGAATCCTGAGCGTGTGACGCGCGCGGTTCGGCCGGCGCGGCACACGGTGTAGAATACGGCCCGACCTCGGGTCGCTGGTTCAATCGTTGACGGGAAGACCAAGATGGAAGTCATTCTGCTGGAAAAGATCGACAACCTGGGCGGGCTGGGCGATCGCGTCCGCGTGCGCCCCGGTTTTGCGCGCAACTACCTCCTGCCGCAGGGCAAGGCGGCCTTCGCCACCGCGGAGAACATCGCCGAATTCGAGGCGCGCCGTGCCGAGCTGGAAAAGGCCGCGGCCGAGGCCGTGGCGGCCGCCGAAGCCCGTCGCGAAAAGCTCGACGGCATGGATCTGGAGATCCGGGCCAAGGTCGGTGCCGAAGGCAAGCTGTTCGGCTCGGTGAGCCCGGCCGACATCGCCGACGCGCTGACGGCGAAGGGTGTGGAAGTGGAGAAAAAGGAAGTGCGCATGCCCGAGGGGCCGCTGCGGGCGACCGGCGAGTTCGAGGTGGGCGTCCACCTGTACTCGGGTGTCGACGCGGAAATCCGCGTCATCGTCACCCCCGAGGAGTGAGGCTCCCGATGGCGGACGGGCGGACCGCCGGGCGGGCCGCTGCCGCCGCGGGCCCGCATGATGGCGGCGGGGACACGGCATGGCGATGACCGACATGCCGCGCGTCCCGCCGCATTCCCAGGAGGCGGAGCAGTCCGTCCTCGGCGGTCTGATGCTCGACAACGGAGCATGGGACCGGGTCGCCGACCGCATTACCGCGGACGACTTCTATCGGCATGACCACCGCGTGCTGTTCCGGGCGATCGGGCAGCTGGCGGAGCGCAATGCTCCGTTCGACGTGGTGACGGTTTCCGAACAGTTGGAACGCACCGCCGAGCTGGAAGCCGCCGGCGGCATGGCCTATCTCGGCCAGCTTGCCAGTGACACCCCTTCGGCCGCGAATATCGTGGCCTATGCGGACATCGTCCGCGAACGCTCCATACTGCGCTCTCTGATCACGGTCGGCACCGAGATCGCCGATTCGGCGTTCGTGCCCGAGGGCCGCGATTCCAAGCAGTTGCTGGACGAGGCGGAACAGAAGGTGTTCCGGATCGCCGAGCTGGGCGCGCGCGGGGCCCAGGGCTTTCGCGGCATGAAGCCGCTGCTGGCGTCCGCCGTCGAGCAGATCGAGTTCCTCTACGAGAGCACCAGCCCGATCACCGGCATCGCGACCGGTTATCAGGATCTGGACGAGCTCACCTCGGGGCTCAACCCTTCCGATCTGGTGATCGTTGCGGGACGCCCGTCGATGGGCAAGACCAGTTTCGCGATGAACATCGCCGAATACGTGGCGATGAAGAATCAGGAACCGGTGGCGATCTTCTCCATGGAGATGCCGGGCGAGCAGATCGCGATGCGCCTGTTGTCCTCCATGGGCCGGATCAACCAGCAGAAGCTGCGTTCCGGGCGCCTGGACGACGGCGACTGGCCGCGCCTCACCAGTGCGGTGCAGATGCTCTCCGGGGCGCCGTTGTTCGTCGACGACACCCCGGCTCTGACGCCCACCGAGCTGCGTGCCCGTGCGCGGCGCCTGATGCGCGAGCACCAGGGCCTCAAGCTGATCGTGGTCGACTACCTGCAGCTGATGCAGCACCCCGGCTCCGGCGAGAATCGCGCGCACGAGATCTCCGAGATCTCGCGCTCGCTGAAGGGTCTGGCCAAGGAGCTGGAGGTGCCGGTGATCGCCCTGTCCCAGCTCAACCGTTCGCTGGAGCAGCGCCCCAACAAGCGCCCGGTGATGTCCGACCTGCGCGAATCGGGAGCGATTGAACAGGACGCAGACATCATCGCGTTCGTTTATCGCGACGAGGTCTATAACGAGGAATCGCCGGACAAGGGGACCGCCGAGATCATCATCGGCAAGCAGCGTAACGGGCCGATCGGCACCGTGCGGCTGACCTTCCGCGGCCAGTTTACCCGTTTCGAGAACTACGCCCCGGACGTGTACGGCGAGGTGGGCCCGGAGGGCTAGTCACGACATGCAACGGGCGGCCAGCATCCAGCTCGATTCCGGAGCCCTGCGCCACAACCTGGAGGTGGCCCGCGGGCTCGCCCCGGAGGTCGCGATGTGGCCGGTGATCAAGGCCGAGGGCTATGGCCATGGTCTCGATTGGGCGGCGCAGTCACTGGGCGAAGTGGCCGACGGGCTGGCCGTGTCCGCGGTGGAGGAAGCCGAGGTCCTGCGGCGGAGCGGATTCGATGGCCCGCTGCTGGTGCTGCAGGGCGGGCGGGACTCCGCCGGGTTTCGCCGTTGTGCGGAGCTCGCGCTGCAGCCGGCGGTGCATGCTCCGGCGCAGCTGGAAGCGCTGGACGCCGCCAGCGTCGTCCTGCCCGAGGTCTGGATCAAGCTCAACACCGGGATGAATCGACTGGGATTTGCCCCGGCCGAAGCCGATGCCGTGGAACGTGCCCTGCGGGCGGCCGGCCACGGCGGGTGCGGCCTGCACTGGATGACCCACATGGCCTGTGCCGACGACCCGGCGGATGACCACAACGCGGCGCAACTGTCGGCCTTCGCCACGGCCGTGGCGGGACGCTCCGGCGCGCGCTCCCTGGCCAATTCGGCGTCGCTGTTCGCCGGCTGGGGGCGCGGGGTCGGCCACGGCGCGGACGAAGCCTTCCGCGCCCGTCCGGGCATCATGCTCTACGGCTGTCACCCGGCCTCGGTTCCGGCGGAGGCCCCGCCGGAGGGCCCGGATGCCGACCTGCGTCCGGTGATGACCGTGCAGGCCCCGATCATCGGGATCCAGCATCCGGTCCCCGGCGACGGGGTCGGCTACGGCGCCACCTGGGCCGCGCATGGCGGCGAGCGCATCGGCATCGTGGCCATGGGCTATGCGGACGGTTACCCGCGCCATGCCCCCACCGGCACGCCGGTGCGGGTACGCGGTCAGCTCTGCCCGCTGGTCGGGCGGGTCTCGATGGATATGCTCGCGGTCGACCTGTCCGACGTTCCCGAGGCCGGGGTGGGGGACCTCGCCACCCTGTGGGGCGAGGGGCTGCCGGTGGAACGTGTGGCGCGTGCCGCGGGCACCATCGGCTACGAGCTGCTCACCCGGGTGGCGGGGCGCCTGCGCCCGGCGTAGCGAGCGCTGCCGGGCATCCGTAAACTGGCCCGTTCACGCGAGCCAGGAAGCCCCGATGCACGAATTCGACCCCGCCGACTACGATCCCGCTACCGTCGCCATTCGCCACGGTTACCACCGGACCCCGGAACAGGAACACTCCGAGGCGATCTTCCCGACCTCCAGCTTCGTGTTCGACAGCGCGGCGGAGGCCGCCGCCCGGTTCTCGGGCGAGGTCCCCGGCAACATCTATTCGCGCTTCACCAACCCCACCGTGAGGACCTTCCAGGAACGCCTCGCGGCGCTGGAAGGCGGAGAGGCCTGTGTGGCCACCGCCTCCGGCATGTCCGCGATCCTCGCGACCATGATGGGGCTTTTGCAAGCCGGCGATCACGTGGTCTGCTCGCGTTCGGTGTTCGGCACCACCACGGTGCTGTTCAACAACTACCTCGCCCGCTTCGGCGTCGAGGTGACCTACGTCGAGCTCTCGAACCTCGAGGCCTGGGAGGCCGCGACCCAACCGAACACCCGGCTGTACTTCTGCGAGACGCCCTCCAACCCGCTGGGCGAGGTGGTGGACATCGCTGCGCTGGCGGAGATCGCGCATCGTCATGACGCGCTGCTGGCGGTGGACAACTGCTTCTGCACGCCCATTCTGCAGCGCCCGCTGGATCTGGGTGCCGACATTATCATCCACTCGGCGACCAAGTTCCTCGACGGCCAGGGCCGCTGTCTGGGCGGCGCGGTGGTGGGCGACGCCGAGCGTGTGGGCAAGGATGTCTACGGCTTCCTGCGCACGGCCGGTCCGACGCTGTCGCCATTCAACGCCTGGGTGTTCCTGAAGGGGCTGGAAACCCTGTCCCTGCGCATGCGTGCCCACAGCGATAATGCGCTGGCCCTGGCGCAGTGGCTGCAGGCCCATCCAAAGGTCACGGCGGTGCATTATCCGGGCCTTCCGGATCACCCGCAGCACGCGATCGCGAAGCAGCAGCAAAGCGGTTTCGGTGGCGTGCTGAGTTTCGAGGTCGCCGGAGGACGTGAGGCCGCCTGGTCGGTGATCGACGCCACCCGGTTCCTGTCGATCACCGCCAACCTGGGCGACGCCAAGACTACGATCACCCACCCGGCGACTACCACCCACGGCCGCGTGGACCCGGACAAGCGCGAGGCCCAGGGCATCACCGAAGCCATGGTGCGCGTGGCCGTCGGGCTGGAGGCGGTCGCCGACATCCAGCGTGATCTGGCCCGCGGCCTCGACGCGCTCTGAACCGCTGGCCTGACGGGTCCCGCGGGCATGTCGAGCGACTCGGACAACCGGTGCGTCAAGTCTGCGCGCCGCCGGCCGCGCTGGCGCATTCTGCTGACGGTCGTCATCGGGTTCCACCTGCTGGGGTTCCTTTCGTCGCTGGATGCGCTGATGTCCACCCGGACGCCGCAAGGGGCGGTTGCCTGGATCGTCTCGCTCAACACCGTGCCCTATGTGGCGGTGCCGGCCTACTGGGTATTCGGCGCCAGCGAGTTTCGCGGCTATGTGGTCGCGCGGCGCGACGAGGACTCGAGTCTCGCCCGCGCGCTGCAGCCGAAGACCGAGGAGCTGTGGTCACACCAGTACGTCGCGCAGGAACCGAGCAAGCACCTGGACGGCGTACAGCAGCTGGCCCGCTGGCCGTTTCTCCACGGTAACGAGGTCGAGCTGCTGGTGGACGGCGAGGCGACCTTCGACAGCATCTTCCGGGGGATCGAGCAGGCCGAGCGCTACCTGCTGGTGCAGTTCTATATCGTGCGTGACGACGATCTCGGGCGCGAACTCCAACGGCGGCTGGTGGAGCGTGCCGAGGCCGGTGTCGACGTCTATTTCCTGTATGACGAGATCGGGAGCTACCGCCTGCCCGGGAGCTACCTGGACACCCTGCGGGAGGCGGGCGTCCATGTGCAGCACTTTCACTCCACCCGCGGACGCGGCAATCGCTTCCAGCTGAACTTCCGCAATCATCGCAAGATTGTGGTCGCCGATGGCGAGCAGGCCTGGGTCGGCGGGCTGAACGTGGGCGACGAGTACCTGGGCCGCGATCCGGAAATCGGTGCCTGGCGCGACACCCACCTGCGGATTGCGGGGCCGTCCGCCCTCGCGTTGCAGTCGGTGTTCCTGGAGGACTGGCACTGGGCCACCGAGGCGGTCCCGGAGCTGGAATGGAAGCCGGCGACCATGGCGGAGGACGGGGTCCCGGTGCTGATCCTGCCCTCCGGTCCGGCCGACGAATTCGAGACCGCCAGTCTGATGATGCAGCAGGCGATCCATTCCGCCGAGCGGCGCATCTGGATCGCCAGCCCGTATTTTGTGCCCGACGAGGGCGTGCAGGGCATGCTCAAGCTGGCCGCACTCAGCGGCGTCGACGTGCGCGTGCTGATCCCCGAGGTCACCGACAACCCCCTGACCACGCATGCGGCCTATGCCTTCCTGGGACCACTGCTGGATGCAGGTGTGCGCGTCTACCGCTACCAGGAGGGCTTCCTGCACGGCAAGGCGTTCGTGGTGGACGACATGGGTGCGGCCGTGGGGACCGTGAACCTGGACAACCGCTCGTTCCGGCTCAATTTCGAGGTCACGGCACTGGTGCTGGATCCGGCCTTTGCCAGCGAGACCGCCCGCATGTTCGAGGCCGATTTTGCGCGTTCGCGCGAGATGACCCGGCAGGACGTGGACGACCTTCCGTTATGGCGCCGGGTGGCTGCGCGCGCCGCCTATCTGCTGGCGCCGGTGCTGTAGTTCGTGGGCGTCCTGCCCGCGCCGGTGCTATACTTTCATTTGTAATGCTTCTTTCAGGCCCGCCCGTGTTACGAGCCCTGCACTACTTGCTGACTCTGTTGATCGCCGCCGCGCTGTTCGCGACGCCGGTGGCCAGTGGAGAGATGTTGCACGGCGAACCTGGAGCGGCAATGGCCGCGCAAGCCCACTGTGCCGACCCGGGCGCCGTTTTACATGCGGATGCCTCTCTGATCCCGATCGAAGGCCCGACCTGCGAGGTGCCGTGCGCGGTCTGTGGCATCTGCGGGGTTTCGGCCCTGCCTTCCAGCGTTACTCTGTCGGTCACTGCCGATCTCTCCGGCCCCGTTCCGGGTGTCGTGGCCATGGCCCTCGATGCCCGCGCGGGTCCGGACCTGCGCCCCCCTCTCTGAGTCCTCCCCGGCCGGGCCCTGGCCCGGCATCGGTGATCGCTGATCGCTGCCGCGGTGCGCCGTTTCGCGCATCGTCGTTTGTTTCTACGCCCCGGGAGGGCTACACCTTGATGAATGACCAATACACGATGATGCATGACCAGGGTTTTGTCTGGACGACAGCCCTCGGCTTCGGCCACGGCTGGATCGGACCCCTGATTCTTGTGCTGCTGATCCTCGGGGTCGCGTTCTTGATCAAGTACCTGATCAGCAGCCGCTAAAGGAGGTTCGCGATGAAAACGGAAACGAAGCCGGGGGATGCCCGCGCGGCGGTGGTGATCGTCCCCGGTATGGGATCGGACCACTGCGGGGGCATCGTGCGCGCGGCGCTGGAAAAGACGCCGGGGGTGACCTCGGTGGAGACCAATATTGCCCGCCATAGGGTGACGGTGGGGTATGACCCCGACCAGGTCGACCCGCAGGGCCTGCGCGCCGCGGTGGAGGGCGCCGGCTACGACGTCGCGCAGGTCGAGGGCGAGGCCGGGGGTTCCGGTTCGGTGCGGCTGGTGGTGCCGGGCATGGGCTCGGATCACTGCGCCGGCATCGTGCGCGCGGCGATCGAGAAGCTCGACGGGATCGAATCCATACGCACCAACATCTCCGACCATCGGGTCACAGTGGAGGTGGCGGCGGACGGGCCCGATGGCGAGGTCCTGCGAGCGGCAGTGGAGGGGGCCGGCTATGACGTGGCGGCGGTGGAGACCGACGATGCCGCCAGCGAGGCGGACGACGCGGCGATCGACGCCGCCTACGTGAAGCAGGCCTGGAACCGTCTGTGGTTCGCGATGGTGCCGACCATCGCGATCATGGTCCTGATGATGCCGCACATGTTCTGGCAGCCGATCCCCGGCTATCTGCTGATCATTGCGTTGCTGGCCTTCCCGGTGGTGTTCCTCGCGGGAGGCGCGGCCACGCATCGTTCCGCCTGGCGTTCGCTGAAAAGCGGCAATCTGAACATGGACGTGCTGATCTCCATGGGCTCGCTGCCGCCCTACCTGATCGGGCTGGTTGGTTTCGTCTATCCGATGACCTCGTTCATCGAGATGGCCGCGACCATCATGGCCTTCCACATGCTTGGGCGGTATCTGGAGTACCGCGCCAAGGGCGAGGCCTCCTCGGCGATCCGCAAGCTGCTGGATCTGGGTGCGAAGACCGCCCGGGTCGAGCGTGATGGCGAGGAGGTCGAGGTGTCGGTCAAGTCGCTCCAGGTGGGGGACGTGATGATCGTGCGCCCGGGCGAGAAGGTACCCACCGATGGCGAGGTGGTGGCGGGCGAGAGCACCGTGGACGAGTCTATTGCCACCGGCGAGTCGGTCCCGGTGGACAAAGGCGAGGGCGACACCGTGCTTGGCGCCACCCTGAACCAGCAGGGGCGCCTGAAGGTGCGCGCCACTCGGGTGGGGGCCGATACCTTCCTGTCGCAGGTGATCCGCCTGGTCAACGAGGCGCAGGGCTCGCGCGTGCCGGTGCAGGAACTGGCGGATCGCATCACCGCACGCTTCGTGCCGGCCGTACTGGTCATCGCGCTGGCCGCTTTCGCGGCCTGGCTGGCGTTCTCCGGGGCGTTGCAGCCGATCCTGATCTGGGGCGAGGGCTTTCTGCCCTGGGTCGATTCCGAACGTCCGCCGCTGGTGCTGGCGATCCTGGCGGCGATCGCCGTTCTGGTCATTGCCTGCCCCTGTGCGCTGGGGCTGGCCACGCCCACCGCGCTGATGGTCGGCTCCGGCATGGGGGCCGAGCGCGGCGTGCTGATCCGCTCGGGCTCCGCGATCCAGACGCTGAAGGACATTGCGGTGATCGTGCTCGACAAGACCGGCACCATCACCCGGGGGAAGCCCGCGCTGACCGACGTCATCGCGGCCGAGGGCTTTGATGAGTCCCGCGTGTTGCGGGCGGCGGCAGCCGTCGAGGCCGGTTCCGCGCACCCGCTGGCCGACGCCATCGTGCAGGGCGCGCGGGACCGGGAGCTGGAGGTCGCCGAGGTCGAGCAGTTCCAGTCGCATACCGCACGTGGAGTGGAGGCCCACCTGGACGGCGAGCGGGTGCTGGTGGGCAGCCAACGGCTACTGGAGGAGCAGGGGCTGGACCCGTCGTCTCTACTGGGTTCGTTGCGGGAACTGGAGGATGCCGGCAAGACCGCGATGCTGGTGGCCATTGGCGACCAGGCGGCCGGCATTGTCGCGGTGGCCGATACGCTCAAGGAAGAGTCGCAGGCCGCGATCGAACAACTGCATGCCCTCGGCATCCGCTGCGTGATGGTCACCGGCGACAACGAGCGCACCGCGAATGCCGTGGCCGCTCAGGTAGGGATCGACGAGGTGCGCGCCGGCGTGCTGCCGGAGGGCAAGGTCGAGGCCATCCGCGAGTTGCAAAAGGAGTACGGCGAGCACGTGGCAATGGTCGGCGACGGCATCAACGACGCCCCGGCCCTGCAGCAGGCGAATGTCGGGATTGCGATCGGGGCCGGCGCGGATGTGGCCATCGAGGCGGCCGACGTGACCCTGGTACGCGGAGAATTGACCAAGGTCGTGGAGGCCGTGCAACTGTCGCGGCTGACCTTCCGCAAGATCGTGCAGAACCTGTTCTGGGCCTGGGGCTACAACTCCGCCGCGATCCCGATCGCCGCGGCCGGGCTACTGCACCCGATGATCGGTGTGGTCGCGATGACCGCAAGCTCGCTCTCGGTGATCGGCAATTCCATTCTGCTGCGCCGGAGCATGCCGGCATCCCGTACTGGAGAAAAGCAATGATGAAACGACGTCAGTTTCTGGGGCTGGCCGCGGCGCTGCCCGTCATCACCACATTCGGCGGCTGGAGCCTGTTCAACCACGCGGTGTCCGCCCCCCGGTTCGACAACGCCCTGTTTCTGCCCGGCGCCGACGGCCCGTTTGCGGTGCTCGCACCCAACGAGCCGTTCACTCTGGTCGCGGAGCAGGGGTGGTTGCCGGTGCCGGGGCGCGAGGAGACCCCGTTCCTCTGGTACCGGACGCAGATGAACGGCCATGACTACCAGAATCCGATCCTCTTGTTGCGCACCGGCGATGAACTGGACGTGACCCTGGACAACCAGCTCGACGAGGGCACGATCATCCACTGGCATGGCCTGCATGTTCCGGGCCGGGTGGACGGCCATCCGATCCATACGGTCGACCCCGGTGAGCAGTACGAATACCGCTTTAAAGTGACCAACCGTGGCGGTACCTACTGGTATCACACCCATGCCCATCACCGGACTGCGCGCCAGGCCCACCAGGGGCTGGCGAGCTTCCTGCTGGTGAGCGATGACGACAACGACGCGCTGAACGAGGCGCTGGGGCTGGAACTCGGCACGACCGACCTGCCGCTGGTACTGCAGGACAAGCGCTTCGACCGGCTTGGCCATCTGGTGTACCAGCCGAACCCGATGCAGCGGATGATGGGCTATCTCGGCGACGAGGTGCTGGTGAACATGACACCGTCGGCGACCCATGAAGTGGCGCGGCGCCTGCATCGCCTGCGCCTGCTGAACGGATCGACCGCCAGGATCTACCGCCTGGCCCTGCGAGTGGACGGCGAGGCGGTCCCGTTCCGGGTGATTGGCACGGACGCGGGCCTGCTGGACTCGCCCCGGGAGGCCCACGAGGCCTTCCTGTCGCCGGGAGAACGCCTGGAGGTCCTGGTCGACTTCGCCGCGTTTGCCGGAGGCGACCGGGTCGAGCTGCACAGCATGGAATTCGACCCGATGGCCGGTGGCGGCATGATGGGAGGCGGTATGGGCCGCATGATGGGTGGCAATATGCACGACGGCGATCCGCTGGCGCTGCTCGAGTTCGTGGTTCAGGAGGGCGAGGCGGTCACCGCCGAGGTGCCCGAGCGTTTGTCGCGGATCGAGCCCATCGACGTGACGGATGCCGGCGAACGGGATATCCGTCTGGACATGGCGCCGATGCAGTGGCGCATCAACGGAGAGACATACGCTCCTGACCGGGTGCCGATCGAGGTGGATGCCAATACGCGGGAGGTGTGGACGATCCGCAATGCGGACCGCAGTATGCCGCATCCGATGCATATCCATGGCTTCTCGTTCCAGGTGCTGTCACGCTCGGGCGGTCCGGACTTTGTGCGCCAGCAGGCCGTGAACGATGAAGGCCTGACCGTCACGGACCTGGGCTGGAAGGACACGGTCCTGCTGTGGCCGGGCGAGACGGTGCGTATCGCGCTCGACTTCACCCATCACTACGCTGGCGATCAGCTCTACGTGTTCCACTGTCATAATCTGGAGCACGAGGACAACGACATGATGGTGAACGTGCGCGTCCGCGCCTGACCGTGCGTAGCGACAGAGGGATGCCATGAGCGAAAGACCGCGGCCGCACCCGGCCGTCTACCGCGCGGCCGAGGCCGCATTGCGCGAACGGGACCCGGAGACCAAGTGCGAGCGGGCGCTGGAGCTCATGCGCGGGTGGTGGGCGGACGAGCTGGAGGCCGGGAGTGCCCCGGCACCGGAACGCATGGAGGTGCCGGGGCGGCCCGAGCACCCCGTGCTGGTGCACCCGAAGGAACTGCCGCGGCGCGGGCTGCACACGACGGCCGGGCGGGTGGCGCTGGTGCACGCGGTCGCGCATATCGAGTTCAACGCGATCAACCTGGCGCTGGATGCCGTGTATCGCTTTCGCGACATGCCGGCGCCGTTCGTCAGCGACTGGTTGCAGGTCGCGGCGGAGGAGGCGCGGCACTTCCGGCTGCTGCGGGCGCGCCTGCACGAGCTGGGTGCGGACTACGGCGACCTGCCGGCCCATAACGGCCTGTGGGAGGCGGCGCTGGCGACCGATCACGACGTGATGGTGCGCATGGCGCTGGTTCCGCGCGTGCTGGAGGCGCGCGGGCTGGATGTGACGCCCGGCATGATCGAGCGCCTGACGGCGGCGGGCGATCACGCGACCGTGGCGCTGCTGGAGATCATCCAGCGCGAAGAGGTCGCGCACGTGGCGATCGGCACCCGCTGGTTCCGCGAGCTGGCGCATGCGCGAGGGTTCGATCCCGAGCCGCTGTTCCTGGCGCTGCTGGCCGAACATATGCCGGGGCGGGTCCGGCCGCCGTTCGCGCACGAGGCCCGCCTGGCGGCGGGGTTCACCGAGTCGGAGATGGGGGCGCTGGAGCAGCAGGGTCGGCGCTGAAGCAGCCCCGGGGTAACCCCGCGACAGTCTCAGGCGTGGAGCAGGTGTGCGGGGTAGGGCGTTTCGTCCAGCTGGCGCAGGACCGGGCCTTCCGGGCCGAGCTCCAGGAAGCCGGGGTGCTCGTCCCAGGCCGGCAGCACGCAGCGCTGACGCGGCTGGCCGGCGATCTCCAGGTCGTGGATCGCGGGGCGGTGGGTGTGTCCGTGGATCAGCAGCGGCACGTCGCCGTCGCGAAAGGTCGCGGCCACGGCTTCGCCATTCACGTCGGTGATCGCGGCGGCCTTCATCTGCCCGTTGTGACGGCTGGCCTCGCGCATGGTTTCGGCCCGCGCGATGCGCTGTTCCAGTGGCTGGCCGAGGAAATCCCGTTGCCAGGCCTCGCTGCGCACCATCTGGCGAAAGGCCATGTGTTCGCTGTCGTCGGTGCACAGGGAGTCGCCGTGCATCAGGAGGGCCGGGCCGCAGGGCAGCGTGGCGTGCAGCGGCTCGGGGGCGAGTGTCATGCCGGCGCGGGCGGCGTAGTCCGGGCCCACGAGGAAGTCGCGGTTGCCATGGATGAACATGACCGGCGCCTCCAGCGCGGAGAGCGCCGCCGCCAGTTGCTCTGCCGCCGGATGCGAGGCGTCGTCGCCGACCCAGTACTCGAACAGGTCGCCCAGGATGTACAGGGCCGAGGCGGCCCGCGCCGGGCCGTCGAGGAACGCCAGCGCGGCGTTCAGCGTCGGGCCGGGTTCGCGCTCCAGGTGCAGGTCGGAGATGACCAGGGCGGGCGCGGTCTCGCTCACGGGATCACTCGGCGCGGCGGGCGTTTTCCAGGACCACGGGTTCCTGCGGCACGTCCTGATGCATGCCGGAACGGCCGGTGGGCACGCCCTCGATGGTGCGCACGACGTCCATGCCCTCGACCACTTCGCCGAACACCGTGTAGCCCCAGCCCTGCGGGTTGGGTGCGGTGTGGTTGAGGAAGTCGTTGTCGTTGACGTTGACGAAGAACTGGGCGGTGGCCGAATGCGGGTCCTGGGTGCGGGCCATGGAGACCGCGCCGACCTTGTTCTTCAGGCCGTTGTCCGCTTCGTTGCGGATCGGGTCGCGCGTGGGCTTCTGGCGCATGTCCTTGTCCATGCCGCCGCCCTGGACCATGAAGCCGGGGATCACGCGATGGAACAGCGTGCCGTCGTAAAAGCCGTCGTCGACGTACTGCAGGAAGTTGGCGACGGTCTCCGGCGCGGCTTCGGCATCGAGTTGCAGGACGATGCGGCCGTGCGTGGTTTCAAGCGCGACCTTGGGGCTGGATTCGGCCATGAGGGCTCCCGGAAAGCTGAGGACGAGGATCAGGAGGGCCGCGGCGATGCCGGCCGGCAGAACAGGACGGGGCATGACGACACTCCGGAATCAGGAGCCGGCATGGTAACCGCGGGCCCCCGCCGGTTCCAGTCACCCGGATGCTCGGCTACCATGCGCGCCATGACGACAACCGTGACCCGCACCCGTTTCGCGCCCAGTCCCACCGGGCTTCTGCACCTTGGCAATCTGCGTACCGCGCTGTTCAGCGCCCTGCTGGCGCGGGCGCGCGGCGGGCATTTCCTGCTGCGTATCGAGGACACCGATGCGGAACGCTCGCGTGCGGAGTTCGTCGAGGCGCTGCAGCAGGATCTGCAGTGGCTGGGGCTGGACTGGGACGAGGGGTACGGCGCGGCCGCCGGCGACGCCGGCCCCTATGCCCAGTCACAGCGTACGGGGCTCTACCAGGCCTACTACGACCGGCTGATCGCGGCCGGCCTGGCGTATCCCTGTTTCTGCACGCCGGAAGAACTCGAGCGCGGGCGCAAGCGCATGCGTGCCCAGGGCAAGCCGCCGCGCTACCCCGGCACCTGTGCCGGACTGGACCCGGAGGAGGCGCGACGCCGCGAGGCCGAAGGGCAGCGCCCGACCCTGCGTTTTCGGGTGCCGCTGGGGCGTACGGTGCGCTTCGAGGACGGAGTGCGCGGCGCGGTGAAGTTCCGCACCGACGAGATCGGCGACTTCGTGATCCGGCGTTCGGACGGCACGCCGGCGTTCTTCTTCTCCAACGCGGTGGACGATGCCCTGATGGGGGTAACCGACGTGGTGCGCGGCGAGGATCACATCGCCAATACCCCGCGCCAGCTGCTGTTGCTGGAGGCGCTGGAACTGCCGGCGCCGGGGTATCACCACCTGCCGCTGGTCAACGGCGATGACGGGGCCCCGCTGTCCAAGCGCAACGGTTCGGCCAGCATCCGCGAGCTGCGCGAGGCCGGGGTGCTGCCGCTGGCGATCCTCAACCACCTCGCGCGGCTGGGTCATCGTTACGAGGAGGAGGGCCTGCTGTCGCTGGAGGGGCTGGCGCAGGGTTTCGACCCGGCACGCATCGGCCATTCGGCTGCGCGCCACGATCCGCGTCAGCTGGAGCACTGGCAGGCCGAGGCCCTGCGCGCGCTGTCGGACACGGATCTGCGGGCGCATCTCGCAGGGCTGGGCGTGCTGGAACCGCTGCCGGAGGCCGGGCGCGCGGAGTGGATTGCGCTGGCGCGCGACAACATCGCATCGGTCGAAGACGCGCGGTGCTGGGTGGCCGCCTTCGCCGAGGACCCGCCGCCGTTGAGCGAGGCGGCCCGCGGGGAGATCGAGGCCGCCGGGCCGGCGCTGTTCGAGGTCGCGCTGGAGGCGCTGGACACCAGCAGGGATTTCCCTGAAATGGCGAAGGCCGCGGGGGCGGCCACGGGTCGCAAGGGTCGCGGTCTGTTCATGCCGCTGCGCGCGGCGCTGTCCGGGCAGACCTTCGGGCCGGAGCTGCCGCGCATCCGCGAATATCTGGGCCCGGAGCGCACCCGTGTCCGGTTGCAGGCCGCGCGCGACGTGGCGGCCGCGGCCGCCGACTGATCCGCCGGGTCGGCGGGGTGGCCGTTCAGGCCGCCTCGTGGGTGCCGAACGCGCGCGCCCGCAGGGTGTTATCCAGCAGCATGGCGACCGTCATCGGGCCCACGCCGCCGGGCACCGGGGTAATCCAGTCCGCCTTTTCTGCCGCGCCGTCGAACTCCACGTCGCCGCACAGGGTGCCGTCGTCGCGCCGGTTGATGCCGATGTCGATGACCGTGGCCCCCGGTTTGACCCAGTCGGCCTTGACCAGCCCGGGCTTGCCAACCGCCGCCACCAGGATGTCGGACTGGCGGGCGATGGCCGCGGTATCCGGGGTGAACCGGTGACAGATGGTCGGCGTGGCGCCGGCCAGCAGCAGTTCCAGCGCCATTGGCCGGCCAACGATGTTGGAGGCGCCGATGATGCAGGCCGTGCGCCCCTTGAACGGCTCCTCGATATGGCGCAGCAGCTGGATGACGCCCCAGGGCGTGCAGGGCCGCAGACGCGGGATGCGCGCCACCAGTCGCCCGACGTTGTAGGGGTGGAAGCCGTCCACGTCCTTGGCCGGGGAGATGCGCTCGATGATGGTCTCCGGGTCGATGTGCTCCGGCAGCGGCAGCTGGACCAGGATCCCGTCGATGGTGCGGTCGGCGTTGAGCTGGTCGATCAGCGCCAGCAGATCGGTCTGCGGCGTGCCCGACGGCAGGTCATAGGAGTGCGAGACCACGCCCACCTGTTCACAGGCCTTGCGCTTGTTGCGCACGTACACCTGCGAAGCCGGATCGGCCCCCACCAGGACCACAGCGAGACCCGGCGGGCGCAGATCGCGCGAGGTCATGGATTCGATCTCGGTGGCGATGCGGGCGCGGTGGGTCTGCGCGATGGCGCGTCCGTCGATGATCTGGGCTGTCATTCGGTCTCGTCCGGCAGGAGGGCTGAACGTGATGATCCCACGGCACAGGCGGGTCCTCAAGGAAGGTCGGAGACGATTCACGGGGCTGCGACGCGGGCCATGGCTTGACCCGGGGGCCTCCCGGCGCTACGATTTCGCACTCGCTGTGCAGGACCCATTGCGGGAACGGCTCGACGGGGTATAGCGCAGTCTGGTAGCGCGCCTGCTTTGGGAGCAGGATGTCGGGGGTTCAAATCCCTCTACCCCGACCATGGCGGACGCAACCGGCTGGAACAACCCGGATGCCCGGCGGCAAACGCGCTCGTAGCTCAACCGGATAGAGCACCGGCCTTCTAAGCCGGCGGTTGCAGGTTCGAGTCCTGCCGGGCGCGCCAGAGCCCGGATCGGCAATGGCCGAAGCAGTGAAACAATACGGTGGTGACCGTAGCTCAGTTGGTAGAGTCCCGGATTGTGACTCCGGTTGTCGTGGGTTCGAGTCCCATCGGTCACCCCATCCCTCGCTTGTACTCGTCCGTACCGGGGGCCGTTAGCTCAATTGGTAGAGCAGTGGACTCTTAATCCATTGGTTGAAGGTTCGATTCCTTCACGGCCCACCATCCTTATCTTTCTTTCTGCATTTCCTCGGATCGCACGGGGTCCGGATTCCGTGTGCGCGCGCAGGGCCGTTACCGCTCCTCGCGGAATTCGCGCGCCGTGCGGCTGGCCGTCTCGCGCTTGTCCTCGATGCGCTGGCGGTCGCGCTCGCTGGCGTCTTCCGCCTCCAGCGCCACCTCGAACTGCCGCACGGCTTCTTCGTACTGGCCGCGATGGAAGAAATACTCGGCCATGGTTTCGTGGCGCAGGGCCTCGCGGCCGGCCTCGCTGGCGATGTCCGCCTGCAGGCGCAGCAGGGCCGGTTCCGGTGCTTCGGTCTCGCGGATCATGCGCGAGGTGATCCGCAGCGCCCGGTCGTAGTTTCCGATATCGCGCTGGACGCGGGCCATGCGCTCGCGCACCACCGGGTGGCCGGGGTAGACGGTGTCCAGGTCCTCGAGGCTGTTGAGGGCTGCTTCGTGTTCCCCGGTTGCGCGTTCCACGGCGATCCGCGCCAGTTCCAGGGTGAGTGTGGGGGCGTCGGGCGCGTCGATACGGTCCAGGAGCTGGCGGGCCTCGCGCGGATTGTCGCGTTCCAGCTGTGCGATCGCGCCCCCGTACAGCTCCGCGGCGGAGGCATCCTCGCCGATTCGGTCCAGTGCGCGCCGTGGATCGCTCAGCGCCCGGGCGCGGGCCTGCATCCAGGCGAATTCGGGGCCCTGGTTGCGCACGCCTTTGGGCTTGTCGCGTGCGCGGTTGCGCGTGTCGGTGATGCGGTCGAGCGTGACCGGGTGGGTGCGCAGATATTCGGGTACCGCGTCGCCCGCCCCCCGGGAAAGCTCCTGCATGCGCTCGAAGAAATCGGCCATCGCATCAGCGTCGAAATCGCTGGCGGCCAGAATGCGCATGCCGACCCGGTCGGCTTCCGCCTCGTTGGCGCGCGTGAAGTTGATCCGGGACTGCATGCCGCCGGCGACGCCGCCGGTGATCACCGCCTGACCGAGCTGCGGGTCGATCCCCGCTGCCAGGACCCCGGCGAGGATCGCCAGGCCGGTGCGGAAGTTGATCTCGCGGCCGCGGGCGAACATGCGTGCGAGATGGCGCTGGGTCACGTGGGCGATCTCGTGCGCCATGACCGCGGCGAGTTCCGCCTCGTCCCGCGTTTCCAGCATCAGCCCGGTGTGCACCCCGATGATGCCGCCCGGCATCGCGAAGGCGTTGACCTGATCGTTGTCGATCGGGATGAAGTGGAACGTGATGCGTTCGCCGTCACTGTGGCTGGCAAGCTGGCGGCCCAGCGATTCCACGTAGAAGCGGATTTCCGCATCGTCCACGACCGGCAGGGAGCGACGTACTTCGCGCAGCAGGGAGCGGCCGAGCTCGCTTTCTTCGGCGGGTGTCAGGACGCCGCCCGAGGCTTCGCCGAGGCGCGGGAGGGAGGTATCCGCAGAGGTGCTCGCCGGTGCCAGAAAGAGCACCAGAAGAAGCGGGATCAGGAACGTGAGGAGGGTCTTTTTCATGATACGGGGGCCGGTGGTGGGCCGACCCCCGCAGCGTGATGCTGCCGCTTGCGTATTACTTGCCCAGCCCGGGGGCCGAGGAGTAGGCCCGCATGCTGTCGCGGTCCTTCCACAGCTTCGGTTGCAGCACCGACTCCGGGACCATGAATTTCTTGCGGTCCAGGACCTTGTGGGTGCGAGCAATCTTCACCACGTTGTCGTACTTGAGCTTGAACAGCAGGCCCACGTCGCCGCCGGAGGTGTAGCGAACGATCATGTGATCGTCCTCCATGCGATGGACGTAGATGTTCGCCGGGCGCAGCTTGCCCTGGCCATCCTTCATCGTCACGGCGTAGTGGCCGTCTACCTGGAAATCACTCTTTTCCACCGGAAAATCCTCCGCAGGACTGTTTAGGCGGGCGTGACCTTACCACGTCTGACCGCCGCGGGCGAGACCGGTTCCCTCGGCCGGTGTTGCCGAATGGTAACGTCAGTCGCCCGCAACCATTTGCAATTGTGCGCGGTTTCGATATGCTCCGCGCCCACCGTGTGCGTGGCCTTTATGCATGGGTAGCGCGCACCTGCTACACCGCCCGGAAATCAACCGGAAACTGGAGCTGGCCGTGTACGGATTCTCGGAAATCACCCCGGATGAACTGGAGCAGTGGCGCACTGAGGGTCGGGATTTCCGGCTGGTGGATGTGCGTCAGCCGGCCGAGACCGGCCGCGGGGTGATCCCGGACGCCGAACTCGTGCCCCTGGCGGCCGTGCCGCCGCGCAAGGACGAGTTCAGCGGAGATGAGACCCCCGTGGTGTTCTATTGCCAGAGCGGGGCGCGTTCGGCCCAGGCCTGCGCCTTCATGTCCCAGCAGGGCGTGGAGGGCGTGTATAACCTGCGGGGCGGCATCATGGGCTGGGCGCAGTCCGGCCGCTCGATTGTCACGCCCGATTAGCATCTGGTTGTATTCCGATTCCGTTTCCCCTATAAGGGGGAGTTCGGCGGATCCACGACCGGTAACGGTCAACCATTACGAAGACTCACAAAGAAGAGAAAGCCATGGCCAACTTCGATCAAGAGCTCGACGCCTCCGGCCTGAACTGCCCGCTGCCCATCCTGCGTGCCAAGAAGGCGCTGGCCTCCATGGATGCCGGTCAGGTGCTGCACATCATCGCCACCGACCCGGGCGCGGTGAAGGACTTCCAGGCGTTCGCCAAGCAGACCGGCAACGAACTGATGGAGCACAAGGAAGAGGGCGGCAAGTTCTACTTCCTGGTCAAGAAGGCCTGAGGTCTCCTGACGCATCGAAGCCCGGGGCCGGTCTCGCGAACGGCCCCGGGCTGCCGGTAGACGCGGTTACCGTGAGGTAACTGGATTGATGCCTGGACCCGATCTAGGCTGGCTGCAAGGTCCGTACAAAAGAGGCCTGCTCGCCCACAGCGAAGAGGTGACATATGGCGACATATGCTGAGATGCAGCAAATCTTCGACGACATCCGCGGAGATTTTCGCTACGACCATGATCTCAACGGCTGCCTGAACTGCGGGATCTGCACGGCGACGTGCCCTTCCGCCCAGTTCTACGACTACTCCCCGCGCGAGATCGTCCAGCTGCTCTGGACCGAGAACGTCGAGCAGATCTACGACGCGATGCAGGAAAAGATCTGGGCCTGCGCCCAGTGCATGACCTGCGCCGCCCGCTGCCCGTTCAAGAACTCCCCCGGCGGTCTCGTCGCGATCATGCGCGAGGTGGCCATCAAGCACGAGATGCAGTCGGCCAAGGACGTTCTTCGTCCGTTCGGGCGCGTGATGCTCAAGCTGATCACGACGGGTAACCAGCTTTCGCCCGACATGATCCAGCCCGATCACTTCCCGGACTGGGGTCCCAATATCCAGAAGGTGGAAGGCGATCTCCAGGTGCTGCGCAAGGCCATCCCGGTGAAGACCCTGCAGACCGTGGAAACGGCCTGGGAGGTCTCGCTCAAGACTTCGGTCGAGATGTACACCATCTGGGAAATGACCGGCGTTCTGAAGTCCCTCGAACTGATGGATGAAAACCTCTTTGACGTGATCGAGGACTTCATCGACGAGAAGCGCGAGGATTACGAAGACTGGCTCGAGGAGCAGGAAGAGGAAGACGACGAGTAATCGTCGGCGTCCCTCCGGTTCCGCGACATCAGGAGAAGCGTTATGAGTGAACAGACCCCAGGCAATCACAACCAGAACGGTGAGGGTGCCGGCGCCGGCGCCATGAAGCCGGGCTATCACAACACCGACGGCCAGGGTGTTGCCGGTCACGGCTCCTTCTTCCAGGCGACCGATCTGTCGCAGGAAGAGGCGGTCAAGGCCACCGACTGGGTGCGCAAGCATGTCGACCGCCGCACCATCGACCTCGGCGACCGCATGGATGACGTCCGCGAGCACATGTACGAGCTCGAGAAGGACGGCCAGATCATTATCCACCGGATCAAGGACGAGCATGATCCCAAGACCGTGCAAACCCTGTTCGGCTGGGACAAGCAGATCCCGACCAAGCAGCTCTGGCACCACAAGTCCTGCGGCCAGTGCGGCAACATCCCGGGCTATCCGACCTCGCTGCTGTGGTTCATGAACCAGTTCGGTTTCGAGCCCGGCAAGGACTACCTCGACGAGACCGACCAGACGTCCTGCACCGCGTGGAACTACCACGGTTCCGGTATCGGCAACGTCGAGTCGCTGGCCGCGGTATTCCTGCGCAACTTCCATCAGGCCTATGTCTCCGGCAAGCAGCACGGCCACGAGCTCGGCCACTTCTACCCGCTGGTCCACTGCGGCACCTCCTTCGGCAACTACAAGGAGATCCGCAAGTTCCTGGTGGAGTCCGCGGAACTGCGCGAAAAGGTCACCAAGATCCTCGGCAAGCTGGGTCGCCTGGTCGACGGCAAGCTCGTGATTCCGGAAGAGATCATCCACTATTCCGAGTGGGTGCACGTGATGCGCAACCGTATCGCCTCCGAGCTGCAGACGATCGATGTGTCCAACATCCGGACTACCGCCCACGTGGCCTGCCATTACTACAAGATGGTCCACGAGGACGCGGTCTATGATCAGTCCGTGCTCGGTGGTAACCGTACCGCCATCATCACCTCCACCGCCCAGGCGCTGGGTGCCCAGGTGATCGACTACTCCACCTGGTACGACTGCTGCGGCTTCGGCTTCCGGCACATCATCTCCGAGCGCGAATTCACCCGCTCGTTCACGATGGACCGCAAGATCCGGGTGGCGCGCGAAGAGGCCAATGCCGACGTGATGCTGGCCAACGACACCGGGTGCGTCACGACCATGGACAAGAACCAGTGGATCGGCAAGGCGCATAACCAGAACTTCCAGATCCCGATCATGGCGGAAGTCCAGTTCGCGGCCCTGGCCTGCGGCGCGGATCCGTTCAAGATCGTCCAGCTGCAGTGGCACGCGTCGCCCTGCGAAGATCTGGTCGAGAAGATGGGCATGTCCTGGTCCGAAGCCAAGAAGACCTTCCAGGAGTACCTCAAGGAGGTCGAGGCCGGGAACATCGAATACCTCTACAATCCTGAACTCGCATACGGGGGCAAGGTGTGATGCAAGATACAGTACTGGTTGTTGGCGGAGGTCCGGCGGGCCTGTCCGCCGCCGCGAACGTGACCTCGGCCGGCTACAAGGCCGTCATGGTCGAAAAGGAAGACGTCCTGGGCGGTGCCCCGATCCTGTCGGGCTATGCCAAGCTGGTCCCCTCCGGCGAGTGGGCTTCCGAGGCGATTGGTCGCATGGTCAAACGCGTCGAGGATGACTCCAGCGTGGCCGTGCACAAGAGTGCCAAGGTCGAGAAGCTGGATGGCGAGGCGGGCAACTTCACCGCCACGCTGACCAACGGCGAGACCGTGCAGGCCGGCTCGGTCGTGCTGGCCACCGGCTTCACCCATTTCGACTCGATCAACAAGCCGGAGTGGGGCTTCGGCACCTACGAGGACGTGCTGACCACCACCCAGGTGGAACAGATGGTTGCCTCGGGCAACATCGCCTGCCCCTCCGACGGCCGTGTGCCCGAACGGGTCTGCATCCTGCTGTGCGTGGGTTCGCGTGACCGCCAGATCGGTCGCGAGTGGTGCTCCAAGATCTGCTGCACCGTGTCCGCGAACATGGCCATGGAGATCAAGGAACTGTCCCCCGAGACCGACGTGTTCATCTACTACATGGACATCCGTACCTTCGGTCTGTACGAGGACAAGTACTACTGGAAGTCCCAGGAAGAGTTCAAGACCAAGTTCGTCAAGGCGCGTATCGCCGAAGTGACGTCCTCCGGTGATGGCCGCCTGCTGGTCAAGGGCGAGGACACCCTGGTCAAGCGCCCGATCGTGATCCCGTTCGACATGGTGGTCCACGCGATCGGCATGGACCCCAACGCCGACAACCCGGAGATCTCCCAGGTGTTCGGCGTTGGTCTCGAGAAGCACGGCTTCCTCGAGAAGGCCGAGCAGTACACCAACACCTGCGGTACCACGCGCAAGGGCATCTATGCCTGCGGCGCGGCATACGGCCCCGAGACGATCGACGACTCGATCGCGCAGGGTGCGGCCGCGGGTGGCCGGGCCGTGGCGGACCTGCATGCGCTGGTTCAAAAAGCCGGCTGAGGTGGTCAAGGACGAGGCGGTGCCGGATCTGACGCCGGTACCGCCTCGTGTCACCTTTGACAGGGACATCCTTGCAACGAAGCTGAACACGCTGCAGGAGAACATCGCCGACGCCGGCGGGGTTCAGGGATTGCAGACCTTCATTGAGGCGCTGCAGTCCAAACACGAGGTGTTCGCCGGGGTCGTCGCCAGAGGTGACGAGATCGACGACACCGACGTGCGGACCCTGGGCGGGCTGGTGTTCTCGGTGCGGCGCAAGCTGGGGCCGCTGCTGGCGGAGCGTCAGGGCGCGGTGGTCGAAGGCGTACGCAGCCTGGTACGGCCGGATTTCCATCCGGATGAACGGCTGCAGTCCTTCGCCGATCTCGCCGGCGATGACCGTAAGCTGCGGCGCGGACTGTGGGACTTCGGTTCGGAGATCCTGCACTTCGCGGATCCGGAAGCGCTGCCACTGGCCAATCGCTGGGTTTGGGACTCCGGTACCACGGCCGGCGCGATGCGGGAATTCATCCGCGGGAACGACACCCTGCGGGAGATTCCGATCGACGATGGCTATGCAGCGTTGCTGGGCATGCGGCAATGGTTCTACGAGGCCCTGCACGATATGGGGTTCTATCGTGATCTCCATTTCGTCACGGATCTGCTCTGGGTGCAGGCGTATTCCGACTACGCCAAGTCGCTGTCGATGAGCCTGGGGCTGATCGATGCCCAGTTCGGGGCCCGCGAGGATCCGCTGGAGCTTGTGGTAAAACTGCTGGGGATCGATTCTCCCGAGGGGCGCCTGAAGGGCGAGCAGGCTTCGTTGCACTGAATAATAACTGAATCGAGTTTGAGCCTGGTTGGACAGGTTTTCGGAGAGACGTCATGGCAATACACGAGAAGGCACTGATCGAGGACGAGCGGCTCCAGCAGCACGACGAGCTGGTGGTCGACGGCGTGGACGTGTCCGGGCACTGGAACACCATGATTGCCCCGCGCACGGTCCGCGACTACGACGACGATTTCGAGACGAAGATCCAGAGCTACACCGGCGGCGAGTACGTGCACCGCTGCTGGCAGTGCGGGTCCTGCACCAACTCCTGCACCATGTATGCGCAGAACGTACAGTTCAATCCGCGCTACTGGATCTACCTGACCCGGCTGGGCATGAAGGAAGAGCTGGTCAAGGACAAGGACATCATCTGGCAGTGCGTGTCCTGCAACAAGTGCACCAATATCTGCCCGAAGGACGTGAAGCCCGAGGGCGTGATGAAGGCGCTGGCGCACTGGATGGAGGAAGAGGGGATCACCGAGAAGGCCCCGTCCACCATCTTTGACGAAGAGTTCGCGGACCAGATCTACAAGACCGGGCGCATCGAGGACGGCAAGGTCATGCAGAACTTCTTCAAGAAGACCGGCCAGCCGTTGCTGCAGGAATGGCTGAAAGTGTTCGTCTTCCGCATGATGAAGCACCTGCCGGTGAAGCACCTCATGGCGATGGGCTTCAATACCGTTCATACGCCGCGCACCAAGTCCTGGGGCAAGACCGGGGATGTGCTGAAGAACTACGTGCGCGAACAGAAGGAGGCCGCTCATGGCTAAGGTTGCTTACTATCCCGGGTGCGCACTCGAGGGTTCCGGCGGTCCGTATGACCGGTCGACCCGCGTGCTGGTCAAGGCGCTGGGCCTGGAGATGGAAAACCTGCGTGACTGGAACTGCTGTGGCGCGATGGAGGTGAAGAACGTTCACCCCATGCTGCAGACCTACCTCTCGGCCCGGAACATGGCCATCGCCTCCGAGCAGATGGGCATGGATACGGTGATGGCGCCGTGTAACGGTTGCTATCACAACCTGAAGAAGGCCGAGTACGAGACCGCGACCTCCGACGACGCCATGAATACCGTTCAGGATCTGGCTCGCCAGTCGGATGACCCGGTGTATTCCGGCGACGTGCGCACCCTTCACCTGCTGGAATGGCTGATGGAGGAACTGGGCCCCGAGGGCATCAAGCAGAAGATGACCAAGAGCCTGAACGGCCTGAAGATCGCCAACTACTACGGGTGCATGTACACCCGTCCCCGGCAGATCTTCCCGGAGAAGGACAACGGCCCGGGTTCGGAGTCCAGTTATCAGCCGCACTTCATGGACGATCTGCTGGGCGCTGCGGGCGGCGTGAACGTGGACTTCCCGCTGAAGACCTCCTGCTGCGGCGGTGCCCATACGCTGTCCGACTCGGATACCTCGACCCAGCTGGTGCTGAACCTGCTGCAGTCGGCCGAGGACTCCGGCGCCGAGGTGATCGCGACTGAATGCCCGACGTGCCACTCCGGTCTGGAGATGCACCAGGTGCGTGCCGAAACCGAGTTCGGCATCAAGACCGACGTGAAGGTGCTTTACTTCACGCAGCTGCTGGGCCTGGCCATGGGTCTGTCGCCGCGCAAGCTGGGCATTCACGAGAACGTGAGTGACTCGATCGGCCTGCTGAAGGAGAAGGGGGTCCTCTGATCCCCTTCTTTCGGCATTCAGGCTTGATACGACAAGACGGGCGCGCTGCGCCCGTTTTTTTGTGGAGCACGGGCGCGCGGGCGTCCGGGAACGAGGCGAATCATGGATTGCAACGGCTGCGAGTTCCATCCTGAACTGTTCTACGATGACGAATACCAGATCTGGCTTCGGCGCGAGGACGACGACACCCTCACAGTGGGGATGACTGACCTGTCACAGACGATCGCCGGCAAGATCATCCATGTGCGGGTGCGCCGGCCGGGGACGCGGCGGCCGCCGGGCAAGCCGGTGGCCACCATCGAAAGCGGCAAGTGGGCCGGTCCGATCCCCAACTTCATCGACTGCAAGATCGTCGAGGGGAACGAGGAGGTGCTGGAGAATCCGGTGCTGCTGAACTCGGACCCCTACAATGCGTGGATCGCGCGGGTCGAGGCGACCAACGGCGCTGATGCGGCACTGGCGGAATTCGTCACCGGCGACAAGGCGCACGAAGGTTACTGCCGGCGGGCGCGTGAAGATGATATCGAGTGCCAGCGCAAGCTGCGCTGAGGGGTAAAGATGGCCGATCTCGACGACGACTACTATCTGGACAACGACGAGCAGACCGTCGTGTTCGTGATGACCTCGGGGCCGTCCACCCCTGGCCGCTGCGCCACGCCGTTCTATCTCGGCGCGGTGATGGCGTCGATGGACGTGGACGTGTACATCTTTTTCACCATGGAAGGGGTGAAGCTGATGGAGCAGGGTGTCGCAGAGAATCTGCGGGCAATGGAAGGCGGCAAGCTCATCAGCGAATTCATTCAGGACGCCAAGCGTGCGGGCGTGCGTCTGCACGTTTGCCAGCCCGCTTTGCCGGGGTATAGAATCGACCCGTCTTCCGATCTCGTTGCCGAGGTCGATGAAGTCAATCGGGCCAGCGAGCTCGCTGACCTGATCCTGCGTAGTGATAAAACGATAACTTTCTAGTCTTTCCCGCTTTTTTATCCAGGAGGTATTTATGGGCGCTGTTCGGGGTTGTGATATTCCGGAAGATCTGATGTACAACGTTGAAAACAACGTCTGGGTGCGCAAGGAGAGCGATGGTACCGCCACCGTCGGCCTGACCTCCTACGCCTGCTCGCTGGCCGGCACGATCGTGTCGTACACCCCCAAGAAGGTGGGAAAGTCGGTCAAGAAGGACAAGTCCTGCACGACGGTTGAATCCGGCAAATGGGTCGGTCCGGCCAAGACTCCGGTCACCGGCGAAGTCACCGAGACCAACGACAAGGTCGCCGCGAACCCGGGCCTGATCAACGAAGATCCCTACGGTGAAGGCTGGCTGATCAAGCTGAAGCCGGAAGACTGGGACGGTGAAAGCGCCGAACTCAAGACCGGTTCCGACGCCCTGGCGGCGTTCGAAGCCAAGATGGAAGCGGACGGCTTCGGCGGCTGCTGAAGGTCTTTCGCGAAGAGGCCGTCGTTCCCGAGGGATCGGCGGCCTCTTTTTTGTCACTAATACCGCAGTAAAACGTTCAACAAATTGCGCGCACCCGGAGAGAGCCGATGACGAGCTGGAACGATGTGATCCGGCGGGTTGAACCCCTGGAAGACGTCCCCGTGGATCCGTTGCTGGTGGAGGATCTTCAGGCCCGGGGAGGCGGCGCGACTGCGGGCAGTGACTCGGTCCATTTCTACACCCCGACGTTCAAGTCCTACCAGACGAGCGAGATCGCCGACTGCGGCAAGAGTGCCTGGCCGGCCATGTCGATCACTGGCGGGGACTGCAAGCTGGCCTGCGACCACTGCAAGGCCAGGATCCTGGAACCCATGATCCCGGTGCGCAGCCCCGAAGACCTGTGGCGGGAGGTCAATCAGGTGATCGAATCCGGCGCCCAGGGGATGTTGCTGACTGGCGGCTCGAACCACCGCAACGAGGTGGAGTACGGGCCCTATTACTCGACCATCCGCCGGATCAAGGACGAGTTCCCGGATTTCCGTATCGCGATGCACACCGCCCTGGTCGACGACGACATCGCGCTGTCCATGGAGCAGGCCGGGATCGACGCGGCGATGATGGACGTGATCGGTGCGCAGGACACCATCACGCAGGTCTACCATCTGCGCCGTAGCGTCGACGATTTCGAGCAGACCCTGGAAAGCCTGGTGAAGACCAACATGAAGGTGGTGCCGCACATCGTGGTGGGCCTGCATTACGGCAAGTTGCTGGGCGAGTGGAACGCGCTCGAGATGCTGGCCCGGCATCTGCCCGATGCGGTGGTGCTGGTGGTGGTCATGCCGTTCTACGCGCCGGCCAGTCGGCCGTTCGAAACCCCGGACGTGCACGCGGTGGGCCGGTTCTTCCATGACGCCCGCGAACGCCTGGGCGACACCCCGCTGCTGCTCGGGTGCGCCCGGCCGCCGGGCGAGGCCAAGAGCCAGATCGACAGCTATGCCGTGATGGCCGGGCTGTCGGGGATCGCTCATCCGGCCGAGGGCGTGGTCGAGCTGGCCGCACGCCTGGGCAAAAACGTCCGCGTCACGCCCGCATGCTGTTCCATCGCGGTGGGCGACGAGGTGATGGCCGAGGCCGCGGACAACGCCAGCGGGGTTGAACTGGATCTGGACACCATCGTTGCCGAAGAGGCCCGCCGGCGCGAACAGGAGCGCAAGGCGCGCGAGGGCCTGGGTGGCATTCGCATCGTGACCGAAGGCGGGGCCGTAGCCTCGGGGGGTGGCTGTCATGCCTGAACGTGATCAGAAGACGCTGCGCATCCTGGATACCGGACTGCGCCCGGCCGCAGAGAACATGGCGTTCAACCGCGCCCTGCTGGAGTGCCACCAGGAGGGCCATTCGCCGCATACCCTGCGCTTTCTTCAGTTCGAGCCCTGCGCGCTGGTGGGCTTCCACCAGAACGTGGATCAGGAGATCCACGCCGATTACTGCCGCGAGCAAGGGATCGCGATCCAGCGCCGGATCACCGGCGGTGGCGCGATCTACTTCGACAGCACCCAGCTGGGCTGGGAGCTTTACCTCGACAAGCAGTTCCTCGGCACCGCCGACATGGGCCGGATCGCCGAACGGATCTGCACTGCAGCGGCCGAGGGCATGCAGAAGCTGGGCGTGGATGCCCGCTTCCGCCCGCGCAACGACATCGAGGTGGACGGGCGCAAGATCTCCGGTACCGGCGGCGCCTTCGACGGCGAGTCCATCCTCTATCAGGGCACGCTGCTGATCGAGTTCGACGTCGAGGATATGCTGCGCATCCTGCGCATCCCGGCGGAGAAGCTCTCCGACAAGGCGATCGAGTCGGCGCGTGATCGCGTGGCCAACATGGCGACCCTGCTGGGCGAGACCCCGGATCTGGACCACGTGAAACGCACCATCGCCGAGGCGATCGCGCGCGAGTTCGCGGTGGAGGCGGCACCGGCCGACCTGCTGGCGGAAGAAGACGCCGCGTTCCGCGAGGCGCTGGCCGAAATCGACAATGACGAATGGGTCTACCAGCGCAACCGTCCCGCGACCGATGCCCCGCTGCACGAAGCGGTGTATCGCTGCGACGGCGGCCTGATGCGCGTGGGCGCGGCGGTGGACCCCGAGCGCAGCCATCTCAAGCAGGTCTGGATCACCGGCGATGTCTTCGTCAAGCCGACCCGCACCATCGCGGATCTGGAGGCCAGCCTGAAGGATACTCCCGTCACCGAGATGGAGGACCGCGTGCGCGCCTTCTTCGCCGAGCGCGAGGTGGAGATGCTGCAGCTGACGCCGGAAGACTTCATCGCCGCCCTGCGCGAGGCCCTGGCGCAGGCGGAAACCGACGAGGCCGCCGAATAATGAACGGTATCCCCAACCCGGCGGGGTGTGCCTGATGCTGCCCGCTTCGGTCGACGTACTGGTGGTCGGGCTGGGGCCCGGCGGGGCCTCCGCCGCCCGCGTGGCGGCCGAAGCGGGGCTGTCGGTGCTGGCGGTGGAACGCAACCGCGCACGCGGCGAGCCGGTGCAATGCGCCGAGTTCATCCCCAACCCCATGGGCGCCTATGCGAAGCCGGACGGCGTGCTGCATCAGCGCATCGATTCCATGCAGAGCTTTCTGCCCTCCGGCGCGGTAGAGCAGTCCGACTTCCCCGGGCTGATGGTGGATCGCGGCGAATTTGACCGCGCAATTATCCGCGCCGCGGAGGCCGCCGGGGCGCAGGTGGCGATGTCCTCTCCGCTGACCGACGTGGATGCGGACCGACGTGTGGCGCGGGTGAAACACGCGGGTGAGGCGGTCGAGGTCGGCTTTCGCTTCCTGGTGGCCGGCGACGGCCCGCATTCCCCCGTGGCCGCGGCCCTGGGCCTGGATCCGCTGCCGGTGGTGCAGACCCGTCAGTACACCGTGCCGCTGCTGCGGCCGTACACCGCGACCGACGTCTGGCTGTCGGATGATTTCCCCGGCGGGTACGCCTGGCTGTTCCCCAAGGGCGAATGGGCGAACCTGGGCCTGGGCGCCGACAAGCGTCTGGAGCGTGACATGAAGACCCCGCTGGAGACGCTGCATGCGCAGCTGGTGGAGCAGGGGCTGCTGGGCACCGAGATCGTGCATCGCACCGGCGGTGCCATCCCGGTGGGCGGTCTGCGCGAGCAGCTGGTCCACGGGCCGGTGCTGTTCGTGGGCGATGCCGCCGGGCTGACCCACCCGATCACCGGCGCCGGGATCGCCGCGGCGGTGGTCTCCGGCGAGGCCGCCGCGCAGGCGATCGTGGATGATCTGGGCGGCGATGATGAGGCCCTGGAGGACTACGACGACGAGATGCGCAGCCAGTATGGCCCGGCGCTGGAGCGCGCCTGCCGCCGGCGTGCGTTTCTCAATCAGCACTGGCGCACGCCGCGCGCGAACGACGACGCAACGCAGCGCCGTGGATGGATTGCATTTTCCGAGTATTTCGACGATGGTGATCGGGCCGCGTAATCGGGCCCGGTCGATGGATGCCCTGCATCCCCGAGACAACGCTGGAGGAAAACAATGAGTGCAAGTGCAGAGGAGATGGTCGCGCCGGTAAACTTCTATCGGCCGGACTATCACATCAAGACCCCGGACATGCGTTCGCCGGAGTACGTGCAGATGTCCACGGCGGCCGCGATCACGCTGGGCCTGGTGCCGGGGACTATGCATCGCACGTCCTGCACCCACTGCCTGAACCTGCTGGTTACCTATCCGGAAGGCTGCCGCGCCAACTGCTCCTACTGCGGGCTGGCGCGCCACCGCGAGGAATCGCGTGACTACGCCGACCGCAACTTCATCCGCGTCGACTGGCCCACCGCCAAATACGACGAGGTGATCGAGCGCGTGAAGAACAACGCCGACGCCGGCCAGTTCGAGCGCATGTGCATCTCCATGATCACCCATCCCAACTCCGATGCCGACACCGTCGAGCTGCTGGAGAAGTGGGTCGCCGAGGTCAATCACATCCCGGTGTCGATCCTGTCCAACCCGACCACCATGAGCTATGAAGACCTCCAGCTTCTGCGGGACAAAGGCGCGGACATCTTCACCGTCGCGCTGGACGCGGTGACCCCGGAGATCTTCGAGCGCACCCGCGGCAAGTCGGTCGAGAGCCCGCATACCTGGGACAAGTACTGGCAGTCCATCGAGTGGGCCGCCGAGATCTTCGGCCCGGAGAAGTTCGGCGCCCATCTGATCTGCGGCATGGGCGAGACCGAGGAAGAGATCCTGCAGGTCTGCCAGCGCATCCGCGATCTGGGTGGCCACAACCACATGTTCGCGTTCTTCCCCGAGGAAGGCTCGCTGATGGAGGACTGGAAGCCGGTCCCGCGCGACCAGTGGCGCCGCGTACAGCTGGGCCGCTTCATCATCGATTACGCCGGCGGCCGCATCGACGACATGAAGTTCAACGACGACGGCCAGGTGGTGGACTTCGGTCTGCCGCAGTCCGAGGTTGAGGAACTGATCGCCTCCGGCAAGCCGTTCCAGACCTCCGGGTGCCCCGGCAAGTCGGACGAGGAGGTCTCGGCCTGCAATCGCCCCTATGGTGATTCCAGCCCGACGGACATCCTGTCGTTCCCGTTCGCGCTGAACAGCAGCGACGTCGGATTCGTGAAGCGGCAGATGGATGGCGAAGACGTGGGCACCTTCGACTTCGACGCCGACGATGAGGCCGAGGACGAGACATCGGTCCGGTAAGCAATAACCATCAAGTCCCCGACGAAAGCCCCGCCCTGCGGGGCTTTCGCACGTCAGGGCGCCGATAAGCGGTTTTGAATATTCAGGTTTCGAGCGGCAGGGGGGCCGCCGAAATTTCGCGCGGCAGGGGGCCGCCGAAAAAGATGCCCGTCCGTATGGTCAGCGGTGCGGGTATCCCGAGCCGATGGGGGAGCCAATCCGCCCCCGGCTACAACAAGAAGACCACCAAAGGAGACAACAATGAAAGCACGCTTCATTCGCCGCAGCGCGATCACGATGGCGGTCGGCCTGGCCCTGGGCGCCGCCGGTACCGCACAGGCCACCAACGGCTACTTTGCCCATGGCTACGGCATCAAGGCCAAGGGCATGGGTGGCGTCGGCATGGCTATCTCGCAGGACAGCTACGCCCCGGGCATCAACCCGGCCGGCCTCGCTGGCATGGAAACCCGCTTCGACGGGGCTCTGACTTACTTTCGGCCCGAACGTTCTTATGAGGCGGGCCAGCCCGGGCAGGCGGGTACCTTCCCTCTGGCCCCGGGCGAGGTCGAGAGTGACAGCAAGAACTTCTTCATCCCGTCGCTGGGCTTTGTCCAGCAGATCGATGAAGACCGCTCCTGGGGCATCGCCTTCCTCGGCAACGGTGGCATGAACACGAATTATCCGGGGTTCGAGAACAGCCAGTTCTGTCAGATGCCCGAGATGGATCCGAACACCGGGCAGCCCACCGGTAACATGCTGCCCATCGGTAGCCAGACCGGTGTGTTCTGCGATGGATCCGCCGGCGTCGACCTCGAACAACTGGCGATCATTCCGACCTACGCGCAAAAGTTCGCTGACGGCCGGGTGAGCGTGGGCTTCAGCCCGATCATCTCCTATCAGCGGTTCGAGGCGAAAGGGATCCAGACCTTTGCCGATTTCGGGGCGTCCGACGATTCGGAGAATTTCAGCGGCAACGGCACGGACGATTCCTGGGGCTACGGCGCGCAGATCGGCATCCAGGCCCAGGTGGCCGAAGGGGTGCGGCTGGGTGCCAACTACCGCTCCAAGATCCGCAACTCCGACTTCGACGACTATGCCGGGCTGTTCGCCGAGAGCGGGTCATTCGACATCCCGTCGACCTGGGGCATGGGGGTGGCCTGGGAGGTGACGCCCACCGTGACTCTGGTGGCCGACTACCAGCGCATCAACTACTCCGACGTGGACGCGATCTCCAACTCGGGCCCCGATGCACAGGACCTGCAGGCCGCCATGGGTGCGCAGATGCAGGGAGGGTCGGCTCCGTTCTTCGGCACCTCCGACGGTCGCGGCTTCGGCTGGGACGACATCAACGTCTACAAGATCGGTGCCCAGTTCGAGCTGCCGAACGACTGGCAGGTGCGCGTGGGCTACAACCGCGGCGACAACCCGATCGATTCGGACGAGGTGACCATGAACATCCTCGCCCCGGGGGTGATGAAGCATCACTACACCGCGGGCTTCACCAAGTCCTTCGGCGACCAGCACGAGCTGAGCTTCGCGGCGATGTACGCGCCCAGCAATTCGGTCTCCGGATCGAACGCGTTTGATGAGGACCAGGACATCGAGATCGAGATGAAGCAGTACGAGCTGGAGCTGGGCTACAGCTATCGCTTCTGAGGCCGGTCCGTCGATCCCCCGGCGCCGGGGTTGCGGCCCCGGCCGGGGTCGACGGCGATGTCCCGCTTCCCAATGATCGAAGGAGCAGTATCCATGTCATTGTTTCATCGCAAGCCGCTGCAAGCCGGCGGCTCGACCGGGATCGTCCGGTCACTGACGGCCGGGCTGGCGGCCGTGACCCTGATGGCCGCGGCGGCGTCCGCCACCGCGGACGAGTATCGCCCGTTCGTGCTGGCCTGGACCGACGGCGGGGCCGGCGTCTCCGAGGTGGCCGACGAGGCGCGCGAGCGTCTGGAGGGCGCGGATTTCGAGATCCTCGGTGAGTACGACGTCACCGACTCGGCCCGTGTGCTGGTGGCGACCAGCGACGACCTGCTGGAGGCGGCCGCCTCGCATGACCGTGCGGCTTATATCGCGCCGATGCGTGTCGGCATCACCGAGGTCGACGGCGAAGTGCAGGTCAGCTACACGCATCCGGTTTACTTCCAGCACGCCTACCGTGTCGAGGTCCCGCTGGACGGTGTCGCGGCGTCGCTGGAAGAGGCCCTCGGGGCCGAGGAGACCTTCGGCCACGAGGATGGCAAGAGCCAGCGCGACCTCAACCGGTATCGCTATGCGTTCGGCATGGAACGTTTCGACGCGCCCTACGAGCTGGGCAGCCGGGGTTCGCGTGCGGAAGCGCTCGAGGCGCTTGGCGCAGGTCTGGAGGAGCGGGCCGGCGGTGTCAGCGAGGTCTATCGCGTGGACATCCCGGGGCGCGACGCAACCCTGGTCGGCGTGGCGATCCGCGCCGTGGACGGGGCCGAGGAGGATGCGTCCGATCGCAACGCCCTGGAGACCGTGGACGTCAACGCACGCCGCCACACCGCCTACGTGCCCTACGAGGTCCTGGTCAATGGCGGCGACGTGGAGGCGCTCCACATGCGCTTTCGCATGGCGCTGCATTTCCCCGACCTGAGCATGCTGGGGTCGAACAGTTTCATCCAGCTGCGCAATGCCCCGGGAGCCGTGGAAGAGGCGCTGCAGGAGGCCGCCGGATTCGCGTCCTCCGGCTTCCAGTGGGACGACTGAACCCCGGCCCGGGAAAAAACCCCTGGTTGCACTCAAGAACCCCGGTCCGCCGGGGTTTCTTACGTACGGGGGCCGGGGTTGTTTATCCTCCCCGTTCACTCGCGGCAGGAAGCAGGCCATGAAATCAATGAAAATCGCCAACATGGGCGAGATCCGCAACGAACTCAACAAGTACAAGAAGGGTCGCAAGCTGGACATCCATCAGTTCAACCAGGTCGCGCGTCAGGCGTGGCTCGGCAAACTGGTGATGCAGCCGCTGGACCTCGAAGATCCCGAATGCAAGGCGTTCCTGGTGTTCGTGCAGGAGCCCGAGGAGCTGGCGCAGCATTTCCTCGACACCGACCAGGAGCTGCTGGGCGGCATGCACATCATCGACGGCCAGCAGGCCGAGGCGCTGGTGGATATCATGCGCACCGGAGTCGAAGAACGGGCCAAGTTGTACGAGGATCTGTCGCGCTCCGACTTCTATTTCCGTTACTTTTACAAGCCGGGGAACGATGACAAGGATCAGGAGCAGCAGGGCGACGCGGCCTCCGGCCAGCCGTCGGAGGAATAAGGCGCGATGACGACCCCGGCCGCTCCGGAATGGATCGATGCCGGGGAGCGGTCGGCGACGGAGCTGCATGCCCTGTATACCGGGCTGGCGGCGTCCACCCCGCCGGACGCTCCGCCCCGGGTGTTGTGGATGCGCTCGCGCGAGGCGCATGTCTCGGTGGGCGGCAGTCAGGATCCCGAAGCCGATCTGGATCTGGATCACTGTGCCGCGCGTGGCATCCCGGTGGTGCGGCGCCCGCTGGGCGGTGGTTCGGTATGGGTGGATGCCGACCAGGACTGCTTCTTCGTGATCCGGCCGAGTCGTGTCCTCACGCGTGGTCCCCGGCATCTGTTCGCGCAGGGCCTGGCCATGGCCGTGGACGTCTTGCGCGAGCTGGGCCTGCAGGGGGTGGAACCCCGCGGACAGGATGTCTGGGTGCAGGGCCGCAAGATCATGGGTACCGGTGCGGCCACCCTGAACGAGGGCTCGGTATTCGGCGCGAGCTTTCTCGGTCGTTTCCCGGTGGAGGATTTCCTCGCCTGTGTGCGGGCCCCCAGCGAGGGGTATCGGGAATGGCTGCGCCCGGTACTGGAGGCCGGCATGACCGACTGCGCCGGGGAGCTGGGGCGGGCGCCGGATTCCGCGGCTCTGCGCGACTCGCTGCGCCGGGTCACGGAACGCCGCTTCGAGGCGCCGCCGGTGGAGGTGACGCCGGACGCGGCGACCCTGGAAGCCTGGCTGGCGGCCGGCTACGAGGAACTGGACGATCTCGCGGACGGGGATGCGCGCCCGTCCGTGCCGGAGGGGATCCGGGTCAATCGTGACAATCACGTGTTCGAGACACGGGTGGCCTGCGGGCGCCTGCGCCTGCACGTGGAAGGACAGCATATCGCGCGGGTGTGGTGCGAGGACCCCGCGGTGGACCGCGTCCTCGGCGAGCGCGTGGCGGGCGAGCTGCCGGAGCGTCTGCATCTGCGTTCGCGCCTGGCCGGCTGCCTCGACCCGGCGGTGGCCGATGCGGTCAGCGCCCGCATCGATGCGCTATACCGTGGCATCGCCTGAATTTCCAAGGAGACACCGAGATGGCCGAACCGACGATCCAGCGCCGGCTGGAAAAGCGCATGATCCTGATGAGCCGGGACGGCGACATGATCGAGCGCCTGCGGGCGCCATTGCCCGACGATTGGCACATGGAAGCGACCACCGATCTGGAGGGTCTGGGAGACTGGAACGAGGTGCTGCTGTATCGCTTCCTGCTGCTGGACCTGGACGAGATCGAGGTGTTCGATCCGCTGGACGTGATCCGCACCCTGCGCATGGAATACCAGATCAACCTGCCGGTGTTCTGTTTCGGAGGGGATGCGGACATTCGTGACGAGATGCGTCTGGCGCGGGCGGATCGCTTTTTCGACCGGGACGAGATGGTCGAAAAGCTCCCCGAATTCATCCGCATGTACGACTGGGGCTGAGTGCCCCGTCAGAAAGGCCTCCAACAGAAAAGGCCCCGGGCTCAAGCCACGGGGCCTTTTCGATTCGCCGGCCGGGCGCGAGCCGCGGACCGGCAAATGGCGCGGCCTTCAGCCGATCCAGGCGTGCTCGAGGACGTCGATCCGGATCTTCTGGTGGTAGGTCTCGCCGTTGCCCTCGATCTCCAGGTCACCCATGCGGGTCCCCGCGGTGTCGTAGCTGAACTTGCAGTCGAAGCTGCCGGGCAGGGACACGCTGCTTTCGCAGAGGGTCTCGCCCTCCACGGTGAAGCGGCACTGCGCGGTGCCCGAGCCGTTCAGCATGGCCTGCAGGCGGAATTCCTCGTTCACCGGGCGACGGTACACTTCCGGGTCGCGGTTCGGGTTGTACTGCAGGTTGTTCAGCTTGACGAGTTTGACAAGTTTCATTGCGGGTCCTCTATTTACGCGCTGAATCCGAGTGAACTGGTTGGGTATAATCAAACCCGAAATCATACAACAATCCCCGCGCGATGACGATTCCGGGGGTGCGCCCCCCGGGAATGTGCCCGGAATCGTCATGCGACGCGACATACGAGGCGGCCTACAGGAGCCAGCATGAAGAACCTGATCAACCGCATGCGCGGAGTGGAACGCGACGTCATCGACAAGCCCGGCCAGGATGGCAGCCAGGGCGGCGCGCCCTTCTACAAGCCCCAGGCCGACGAGGTCGAGATCTTCCAGGCGGCCTATGCCAAGCGCCTGCCGGTGATGCTCAAGGGACCGACCGGCTGCGGCAAGACCCGGTTTCTGGAGCATGTTGCGCATACCATCGGCCAGCCGCTGGTCACCGTGTCCTGCCACGAGGACCTCACCAGCTCGGATCTGGTCGGGCGTTTCCTGCTCGAGGGTGAGGAGACCGTGTGGCAGGACGGGCCGCTGACCCGCTCGGTCAAGGAGGGGGCGATCTGCTATCTCGACGAGATCGTCGAGGCGCGCACCGACACCACCGTGGTCATCCACCCGCTGACCGACCACCGGCGCCAGCTGCCGCTGGACAAGAAGTCGCAGATCATCGATGCGCACGAGGACTTCATGCTGGTGATCTCCTACAACCCCGGTTATCAGACCGTGCTGAAGGACCTGAAGCCGTCCACCAAGCAGCGCTTCGTCGGCATCCATTTCGATTACCCCTCGGAAGAGGTCGAGCGGGAGATCGTGGCGAAGGAATCCGGCGGCCTGGACGCCGACCGGGTGGAGAAGCTGGTGGCCGCCGGGCGCAAGGCGCGCGCGCTGAAGGACCATGGCCTGGAGGAGGCGACCTCCACCCGCGCGCTGGCCTATGCCGGGGAGCTGATGCAGGCGGGTCTGAGCCCGCGCGTGGCCTGCCGCGCGGCGATGATCGCGCCGATCACCGATGACCCCGAGCTGATCCAGGCGCTGGAGGAGATCTTCGACGCCCACTTCCCCGAGTCGGAAGCCGCGTGAGCGAGCAGGTCCGCAACGACGGAGGCGCGGATACCGAGGCCGGGGATCTGGTCGAGATCGAGGAGATCCTCCAGCACCTCGAGGACATGAGCTTCGTCGCCCACCGCGACGCGAAGGAGGCCCTCCCGGCGATCCGCGAGTTCGGTGCCGGTCCCGCCCGGCGCTGGATCGAGACCGCGCGCGACCTGTTCTTCCACGACCGCGAGGCCGGCAAGAGCTTCATGCGTCATTCCGCGCGGATGGCCGAACACGTCGGCGGGGTGGAGCCCTGGCGCGCGCAGGCCGCCGAGTTCGCCCGCTGGGTGAATTCCGCGGATGCGCTCGAGGGGTTCATGAGCCAGGCCGACCGGGTGTTCGCCGCCTGGGGCGAGGAAGGCGAGCGCGAATGGTACGCAACCGGTCTGCGCTGGTGCGAGCGCAGCCTGCCGGACGCGCGGGCCTATTTCGAGACCGATTTCGACAAGCTCGCGGCCGGGCGTGGCATCGAGGGGCTGCGGGCCCTGATCGACCCGGCCGAGACCCTGTTCGACGAACGCGGCCTGACCCTGGACTGCTACCTCGAAGGGGCGCCCATCGCCCGCAACCTGGTCGGCGACGGCGGTCTGCTTTCCTGGGCGCGGCGCGGGGCCGACCTGCTGAAGGCCGGGCGCTCGCGCGGCGAGGCGTATTTCCGCCTGGAGAGCGACGAGAGTCTGAAGCTGCTGCTGGACGCCCTGCCGGGGTTCCGTCCGCGCATGCACGGGCGCTTCCTGCGGCTGGTGATGCTGGCCTGGCTGGACGCCGACATCCCGCTGGCGGATTCCAGCTGGAAGCCCGGCGAGGGCCGGCCGATGCTGGAGACCGACGGCCGCCGACTGTTCATGCCGGCGGTCATGGACTCGCGCGAGGAGGCCCTGGTGGCCACGCAGCATGCGGCGGCCCACCTGGCGTACGACACCTATGCCCTGCCCCGCGTGGAGCGCCTGTTCGAGCGCGCGGGCAGCGAGCACCCGCCGCTGGACGACCGCTCGCGCATCACCTGGCGGCCGCTGTTCGCCGCCTTCGGCGAGCGCATGTTCCGTTTCCAGATCCTGTTCGACCTGGCCGAGGACCTGCGGGTGAACGCCCGGGTCGCGCCGCGCATCCCGCGCTTTCTCGAACGGCTGGTGCGGCTGGCCGAGGCGTACGAGCGTCCGGCCGAACCGGCCGGCACCTACTTCGATTTCGCCCTGCGGGCGCACCGGGCGCTGCTGGAAGGACGCGAGCCGGAGGATCCTCGGCTCGCGCGCATGCTGGCGCCCGATGCCGACGTGGTGACCGCCTGGGAGGTGGCCGAGGAACTGTTCGCCGACGGGGCCTTTCCCGAGATCACCATCGAAGAACGCGCCGAGGCCTACCTGCCCGGGCTGTCGCTGAACGCGGCGCTGCCGGTCTATCCTCAGCGCGAGCGCAACGGCGAGCTGGCGGACTTCCGCGACCACGAGGCGCACGACGAGCACAAGTTCGAGCACGAGAAGCAGGAAGAGCAGCCGCAGCAGGCCCCGGAGGACGCGCAGAAGGACCCGGACGCCGACATCCAGACCCCGCAGCAGGAGACCTCCGGCACCGGCGGGCGGATCGGCACCGGGATCCCGCAGCCGGCCCAGGTAGCCAAGCGCGCGGCCCCGTACACGCCGAAGAAGGACGGCATCCTGTACCCCGAGTGGGATTATCGCGAGCAGCGCTACATCTCCGACTGGGTCAACCTCTACGAGCGCGTGCTGGACGACGAAGAGCCCGACCGCGCGGCGGAGATCCTCACCCGCCACGCCGACACCCTGAAGCGCCTGACCCGGGGGCTGGAGATGCAGCGCCCGATGCGTCCGGCTCCGCTGCGCAAACAGATGGACGGCGACGAGCTGGATACCGAGGCGGTGATCGATTATGTCGCCGACAAGAAGGCGGGGCTGTCGCCCAAGGCCTTCATCTACCGCCGTCGCGCGGTGCAGCACCGCGACACCTCGGTGCTGATGCTG
Source organism: Thioalkalivibrio sp. ALR17-21 (assembly GCF_000420185.1). Lineage (NCBI taxonomy): Bacteria > Pseudomonadati > Pseudomonadota > Gammaproteobacteria > Chromatiales > Ectothiorhodospiraceae > Thioalkalivibrio > Thioalkalivibrio sp. ALR17-21. The sequence continues at coordinate 88,179 of NZ_ATUL01000005.1, forward strand.
GCGGACATGTCGACCTCCATCATGGCGCGGCATCCGGGCGGGCAGGGCAAGATCGTCGACCGCGTGCGCGAGGGCATGATGCTGTTCGCCGAGGCCATCGACCGGGTCGGCGATCCCTGTGCGATCGCCGGGTTCGCCTCCAAACAGCGCGATCAGGTCAACTACTACTGGCTGAAGGACTTCAACGAGGACCTGAGCGCCACCGTGCGCAACCGTATCGCCGGGGTCTCCGGGCGCCTGGCCTCGCGCATGGGCGCGGGCATCCGTCACTCGCTGGAGGCCTTCCGGCGCAGCTCGGCCCAGCGCCGCCTGCTGCTGATCCTGTCCGACGGCCGCCCGGCCGACTACGACGACGGCGGCGACCAGCGCTACCTGCACGAGGACACGCGCATGGCCATGAAAGAGGCGGTGGACGCCGGCGTGCACCCGTTCTGCGTCACCCTGGACCCGTCCGGCTCGGAATACCTGCCGGCGATCTTCGGCCCCGGCCACTACACCATCATCGACCACGTGGACGAGCTGCCGCGCCGTCTGCCCGAGATCTACCTGAGGCTGCGCCACCAGTGAATGCCACCCCCGAAGCCGCCCCCGTCGCTGCCCCGGACGCCGCATCCGGTCCGGCGCGCCGCCATGCGACGCTGCTGCACGCCCCGCGCTATCGCGGGCACAGCTACGGCGACAACCATCCGCTGGGGATCCCGCGGGTGTCGCTCACCCTCGACCTGATCGAGGCCTACGATGCCGTCACCCCCGGCGAGATGGCGGTGACCCGCAAGGCCATGCCCGCCGAGCTCGAGTGGCTGCATACCCGCGACTACGTGACCGCCATGCAGCGCGCCGAGGCGCTGGGCAAGGTGTTCCAGCGCTACCGCGACCGCCACAACATCGGCAACTTCGAGAACCCGTTCTTCGCCGGCTTCTTCTCTACCCCGGCTACCGCCACCTATGGTTCCATCCAGGGCGCCGAGGTCGTGCTGGAGGGCGGCATGGCCTTCAATCCGGCCGGGGGCATGCATCACGCCGCCCCCGACCAGGCGCGCGGCTTCTGCTACTTCAACGACTGCGCCCTGGGCATCATGCGCCTGCGCCAGAGCGGGGCACGGGTGCTGTACCTGGATATCGACGCCCATCATGGCGACGGCGTGGAAGCGGCATTCGCCGACGACCCGGACGTGCTTACCGTGTCCCTGCATATGGATACCGAATACGGCTATCCGTTCCAGGGCGGGCGCATCGAGGACACCGGCCGGCTGGGCAACGCGGTCAACCTGCCGCTGCCGAAAGAGACCAACGACACGGAATTCCGCAGCGCCTTCAGCCGCATCTGGGAGGCGGCGCGTACCCGCTGGCAGCCGGATTACGTGGTCGTGCAGGCCGGCACCGATGCGCTGCTGCCCGACCCGCTGGGCAAGTTCGGCATCTCCACCCAGTGTTTTCTCGCCTGCATCGACGACGTGATCGAGACCAGCCCCCGCCACGCCGACGGCACGCCGAAGCTGCTGGTGCTCGGGGGCGGCGGTTACCACCCGCTGGCGCTGGCCCGCTGCTGGACCGGCGTATGGGCGCAGCTTACCGGCCGCGAGCTGCCCGCCCGGCTGCCCGAGGCCGGGCAGGCCCTGCTGCGCGAGGTCGACTGGGACATGGACGAAGAAGAGGAGTGGTACGACAACCTGTTCGTATCCCGCCTCGATGCCGACCGCAGCGGCCCGGTGCGCGCCGAACTGGAACAGCGCCTGGAGCGGCTGTTCTGCACCCACCCCCTGCTGCGCAGTCCCGGCTGAGGGATGATAGCCCGCCGGCGCCGTTGATCGTGGCCCGTCATGGTATAAGCTCGAACAATGGCCCCGCGCAGGCGGGCATGGATCAGGTGCCCCGGATGGACGATGAATCCGAGTCGCAGCTGCGTGCGGCGCTTCCCTTTACCGATCTCCCCGAGGAGCCGATCCCGGTCGCCTGGCGACGGGTGCTCCGGGACGCGGCGGAACGTATCCGCGAGCTGGAGGAGTGCCGGGAGTACTACCGTCAGCTGACGGACGCCGGTCAGGTCCTGATCTGGGTCTCCGGGGCCGACGGGGGCGTGGAACATGTCAACGAGCCCTGGCTGCGTTTCACCGGGCGCAGCCAGGCGCAGGAGCAGGGCGACGGCTGGCTGGAGGGGGTCCATCCCGACGATCGCGCCGCCTGCATCGAGGGCTACCGGGCCGCCTTCTCCGCGCGCCGGCCCTTTACCCTGGAATACCGCCTGCGCCGCGCCGACGGCGAGTACCGCTGGATCCTCGACGAGGGCGGGCCGCGCCATGACCCGCACGGCGAGTTCCGGGGCTATGTCGGCTTCTGTTACGACATCACCGCGCGTCTGGCTGCGGAACAGGAGCTGCACCGTTCCCTGCACCATATCCAGGTGCTGCACGAGGCCCTGGACCGTGTGCCGGTCGCGGTCTACGTGAAGGATCGGCAGCGCCGTTATACCTATGGCAATCGCGAGACCCTGCGGGTGTTCGGTTGCACGGCAGACGAGCTCTACGGACGCGGCGACGAGGATTTCTTCCCGCCGGCCACGGTCGCCCGCCTGCACGAGGTGGACAGCCGGGTGCTCGCCGGCGAGGACAGCCGCGAGGAGATCGAGGCGGTCGAGGAGGACGGTGGCCACCGGGTCTACTGGGAGGTCAAGACCCCGGTCTACACGGACGCGTCCCGCACCCTTCCCGACAGTCTGCTGGGCATCTCCACCGACATTACCTGGCAGAAGGACCTGCTGCGCGAGTTCGAGCACGGTGCCCATTACGATGCCCTGACCGCATTGCCCAACCGGGTCCTGCTGCTCGATCGCCTGCATCAGGCCATGGTCCGGGCCCGGCGCCGGGACACGCAGCTGGCGGTGGTGTTCCTCGACCTCGACGGCTTCAAGGCGGTCAACGACGGCTACGGCCACGATGCGGGGGATCGTCTGCTGCGGACGGTCGCTGAACGCATGCGGGCCTGCCTGCGCGAGGGCGATACCTTCGCCCGGCTGGGGGGCGACGAATTCGTCGCGGTCCTCGAGGACGTGGACCCCGGACTGACCGTCCCGCTGCTGGAACGCCTGCTGGCGGCCGCCGCAGCGCCCGTGGAGGACGGTGAAAACGTGTTCCGGGTCAGTGCCAGTCTGGGGGTTGCATTCTACGTACACGACCCCGAACCGGGCCCGGAACAGCTGCTGCGCGAGGCCGATCAGGCGATGTACCGGGCCAAGGCGGCCGGGCGCAACCGCTACGTGATCTCGCGACCGCCCGGACCCTGAGGAAACACTGATCAGTGTTTCCTTAACGGACGTCGACTACGCGGCTGGCGCGCTGGAAGCGGACGTGCCAGCCCTGCCAGGCGGGCAGTTCCCAGCACTTCGGGTCGTCGCGGCGGTTGCCGTCGATCTTCTCCGCGGTGACGGTACGCCGGGCGACGTCATAATGGATGCGCATGTGCAGGCCCGAGAGCCGCACCTCGCGCGGATAGCGGCGATCGAAGCGTTCGCGTTCCCACTCGGGTACGCCCTCGAACGCCAGATCCTCCGGTTCCAGCAGGACCACGTCCTCGTCCGACTCCACGCCCAGGGTCTGCAGGCGGCGGGCCAGCCAGTCGCGGGCGTCCGGGATCTCGCCCTGGTCGAAACCCAGCGCGAGATACAGTGCCCAGGCGTCGAGGTCGTCGCGCAGGCGCGAGCCGGCGGGGGCGAGCAGCCGGTCGTCGAGGATCAGCGAGGCCAGTGCCTCGCGCGCCTGAGCGCCTGCGGGGCGGGTGTGGTCGCTGCGCAGTACGCGCCCGGCATGCCACCAGTCGCGGCGGACCACGAGTCCGTCCGCGGACCATTCGGGATCGGCGATGGCCGGCGTGGCCACCCCCGCGTCGATCAGGGCATTGGGTTCCAGCGGCGCGAGCACGGTAGCGATGGTGCGGGTGTCGCGGGTGCCCTTGCCGGGCAGGCTGTGGCTGTCGAGCACCACGGCTGCCTCGGCGTCCTCGGCCAGCAGCGAATCGCGACCGATCTCCGCTTCCTCGCCGCCGTTGCCCAGCGCGAAGCGGCGGCGCTCGCGGCGCACGAACGCCAGCTCGGGGGCGGCGGCGACTGCAGCGGTCAGCGCCCGCGGCGCGGTGGCCGCGAGCGGCTCCGACTCCGGTTCCTGCTGCGGTTCCCGGGCGGACAGGCCGGCCAGCTCGCGCACCTGACGGGCCAGATGGCGCGCCTCGCGGCGTTCCTCCCGGCGAATGCGGATCCCCTCGGGTGTGTGGCCGCGCACCGCGGCGACCCGCAGCGTCGCGTCGCAGGCCCGGCCGAGGGCGGTGAGTGCATCCTGCCGCTCGCGTTCGTCGTCGGGCGGCACCGCGACCGCCCGGCGGCTGCCGAGGGCGCCGGCGAGATCGGCCATGAACGCGGCCGTCGCCGCATCCGGCATGGCCAGCACCAGATGGGCCAGCGCGGTGTCCACCGGCAGCGCGAACAGGCGTCGGCCGTGCGCGGTGGCGCGACCATCCGCGTCGATCGCGTGCATCGCCCGCAGCCAGTTTTCGGCGCGCTCCAGGGCCTCCTCGCGCGGGGCATCGGGGAATGCGAGTTCGCGCGCCGGGCGGTCGCAGCAGGCGGCCGCCAGTACCGGTTCGGTGAGGTCCTCGCGCTGCAGCTCCGGCGGCGTGTTCGTGGCCAGCGGGGCATTGCGCCCCCACAGCCGCAGGCACAGACCCGGTGCGGTGCGGCCCGCGCGCCCGCGGCGCTGCTCCGCGCTGTCGGCAGCGATCGCCTGCAGCGCGAGCACGGTGCGGCCGTTGCGCCGTCCGGTGCGGCGTTCCAGGCCGCTGTCGACCACGGCGGTGACCCCGGGCACGGTCACCGAGCTTTCGGCGACGTTGGTGGCGAGGATCACCCGGCGTTCCTGCCCCGGTTGCAGGGCATGGCGCTGGGCCTCGGCGCTGGCACCGGCGTGCAGCTCGATACACGCCACCGGCTCGTTCGTCAGGGCCCGCGCCGCCGCGGCGATCTCGCCGCGCCCGGGCAGGAACGCGAGGACGTCGCCGTCGGTGCGCGCCAGTGCGGTGCGTACGCCTTCGGCCACGCGGGCGGCCAGGTCCTTCGCGTGGGGCATCGCCTGCGGGTCTGCGCCAAGGTGCTTCAGCGCGACCGGCCAGGAGCGGCCGGGGCTCTCGAGATGGGTGCCGCCGAGTTCGCGGGCGAGGCGCGCGCCGTCGATGGTGGCCGAGGTGATCACCAGGCGGTGGCGTCCGGCCTCGGTGAGCAGGGCGTAGAGGAGATCGGTGTCCCAGCGGCGTTCGTGGAACTCGTCGAGGACCACCACCGCGAAATCCGCGAGGCCGTTGTGCGCCAGCCACTGCAGGGCCATCCCGGGCGTGGCGAACACGATCTGCGTGTCGCGGTCGCAGCGCACCTCGCCGCGCACGGCGAAGCCCGCTTCGCGCCCCGGCTTTCCGCCGAGCAGGCCGGCCACCCAGTGCCCCAGGCTGGTGGCCGCCACTCGGCGGGGTTCCACCACCAGCACGCGCCCCTGGTCCCGCGCCCACACCGGCAGGCGCGTCGACTTGCCGGAACCGGTGGCCGCCGACACCACCACCGGCCCGTCGGCCAGCGCCGCGGCAAAGTCCCCGTGCAGGGCGTCGATGGGCATCTCCTCGCTCATGCGGCCGAAGTGTCCACACAGCGACCGACCTATCAAGAGGGCGCGCCGGGGTCAATGGCCCGGCGCCGGCATTCACTCTCGAGCCCTGGCCAGCGAGATCCCGGATCGGGGCTGGCTGCGCCCGGACCTCATGCGGGTGCCGGGCGCCGGGCGTGCGTCAGACGAACCCGGGTCGGGACCTCCAGCGGGCCCTCCAGGGCCTGGTGGATCGGGCACTGGGCCAGCATGCGTTCCAGGCTGGTCTGTTCGCCTTCGTCCAGACCGATCGCCAGGCGCAACTCGGCCTGAAGGGTGGAGACCCGGCAGCGCCGGGCATCGAAGGTCCAGGTGACCTCCAGTTCCGCGGCGCGCGGGTAGCCGCGCCGGCTCAGAAAACGGTCGGCGAATTCCAGCAGACAGGACGCGAGGCCGATGGCCAGGTGTTGCAGGGGGTCGTATCCCAGCACCCCCGGCTTGTCGCTGTGGTCGGCACTCCTCATCGCGAGGTTTCCGTCATGGTCGCGCGCGAGTATCACGCTGCGGGTCGAATCATTCGCCATGCTGTCTCCATGCAGTTGCGGGCGGAAGGATCACGGGACCGGGTCGTTCAGCCTGCACCGACCGGCAGCGGGTGGTCGAAGGCGGGGAGCGACGGGGGGTCCCTGCGGATGTGCCGGGCCGGTGCGGTTTCCTCGCTGCATGCGGCCAGCGCCTGGTTCACGCGCGCCAGGTTGCGCTGCAGTTCCGCGCGGCGTTTTTCCAGGGTCTGGCGGTCGGGTCGGGACGGGATGGTTTCAGTCTTCATGGTCTTTCTCCTGCTCGGGTGTCGGATGGGTTCCGAGGCCTCGAGAAAGACTCTAGAGGGAGATATATAGAATGGAAAAGAATAATAAATTCTGTTTTCATGTTAAAAGGGAATAAAAGGGTCGTGCTACCCGGCCCGCAACCGGTCGAGAGATCACACCCGGGCCATGAAACTGCAACAACTGCGCTGTCTGAAAGCGGTGGTGGAATCGGGCCTCAACGTGACCGAGGCCGCGGAGCGGCTGTTTACCTCCCAGCCCGGGGTGAGCCGGCAGATCCGCATGCTGGAAGACGAGCTGGGGGTGCTGATCTTCCAGCGCAGCGGCAAGCACCTGACCCACGTGACGCCGGAGGGACGCCAGATCCTGGCCCGCGCCGAACGGATCCTGGCCGAGGTCGACGGCATCCGCTCCCTGGCGGCGGATTTTTCCGATGAACGCCGCGGACTGCTGCGACTGGCGACGACCCATACCCAGGCGCGTTACTTCCTGCCACCCCGCATCGACGCCTTCCGTCACGATTACTCCGAGGTCAGGCTGCAGATCGAGCAGGGCGGCCCCGCGGACATCGCGCGGATGGCTGCGAGCGGCGAGGTCGATTTCGGCATCGCGACCGAGGGTGTCGCCCAGAACCGGGAGCGGGTGATGCTGCCGGCCTACCGCTGGCATCACTGCCTGGTGGTGCCCCGCGACCATCCTCTGGCCCGGACGCCTCCGGCGGATCTGGCGGCGGTGGCGGCCCACCCGCTGGTGACCTATGTGCACGGATTCACCGGGCGCGGTCAGCTGGAGCGGGATTTCCGGGCCGCTGACCTGGAGCCGGACGTCGTCCTGAGCGCGGCGGACTCCGATGTCATCAAGGCCTATGTCCGCCTCGGCCTGGGCGTGGGCCTCATCGCACGCATGGCCTACGAGCCGGACGAGGATGCCGACCTTGTCAGTATCGACGCCCGCCACCTGTTTACCGAGCAGGTAACCCGGGTCGGCTTCAACCGCGGGATGTTCATGCGCGGCTACATGTACGACTTTCTCGCCCTGCTGGCCCCCCATCTGACCCTGGAACGGGTCGATCGCGCCCTGCATGCCGCCGACCAGAAGGGGGTGGACGCCGTCTTTGCGGATGTGGCACTGCCGCGCTACTGACGGCGGCAGGGGGGCGGATGGAGCCAGGCCCGGGGAAGCACGGCACCGGCGGCTGACGCGCGAATCGATTGGGCGCTCAGCCTGTCGGTTGGCGCCGGCGCCAGCGGCGGATGCCGCGCCACAGCACGAAGGCCGCTCCGGCCGCCAGCAGGGCGGCGACGACCCATTCCCCGATGACGCGGGCCATGGAAGGTTCGCTCTGTTCGCTCAGATAGTCGACGATCGGACCGCGCTCGCCGAACCCGACCCCGGCGCCGTTGACCCAGTTCATCCGCGTGACCGTGGCGTGCCAGCCCAGGCGCCCGAACCCGGCCTCGCTGAGGGTGCGTTCGCCGTGGCAGTTGAGGCAGCGCTGTTCGACCAGTTGCCGGCCCTCGGGGGATTGCGGCGCATCATCGGCACGGGTGGTGGCTTGCGGGGTGTCGTTGTCCGCGCCGTCGGCTGCCGGGGCGGATCCGGCCGCGAGCAGGAGGATCAGGGCCGGCAGGGTCAGTGCCGCCCGCGGCCGGCTCGACGGCATGGGCGGCGGGCGGTCACTCACGCGACTTGCGGGCCAGGGCATCCTGCTGCTGCTCCAGTGACAGGTGCTGGTGGACGTAGTCGCGGGCGTCGGCGGCCGAGGGGTGTCCCTGGTCGGCCGCGCGCGAGAACCATACCCAGGCCTCGACCAGATCCTGTTCCACGCCATGGCCTTCGGCCAGGAAGATGCCCAGGTTGTACTGCGCCTGCATCTGCCCCTGGCGGGCCGCCAGCCGGTACCAGTGGGCGGCCTCGCGCTGGTCCCGGGCGATCCCGTGACCGCGGTCCAGCAGCACGCCCAGGTTGGTACGCGCCGCGGGATGGCCGTCATCGGCGGCGACGCGATACCAGTGCGCTGCCTGCGCCGGATCGCATTCCACTCCCTTGCCGTCGCGGTACAGGTTGCCGAGGCGGGCGGCGGCCTCGCCGTCGCCGTCCTCCGCGGCCTGGCGGTACCAGCGTACGGCCTCGGCCAGATCGGCGATCACGCCGTGCCCCTGTTCCAGCAGCTGGGCGAGGTTGCAGGCCGCCCGGGCATGACCGGCGCCGGCGGCCCGCGTATACAGCCGGCCGGCTTCGGCGGGGTCGGCAGCGCAGCCGCGGCCGGTTTCGTACGCCACGCCCAGACTGTTCAGGGCATCGGGGTCGCCCTGCTCGGCGGCTTTCTCCCACCAGGCGACGGCCTCCGCGGCGGCTTCCGGGCTGATCTCGCTGGCGAAGCGCAGCACGCCCAGGTTGTACTGGGCGTTCGCGTGCCCGGCCTCCGCCGCGCGGCGATACCAGGTCTCGGCCTCCTCTGCGGGATCACCCTCGGCGATCCCCTGTTCGGCCAGCAGGCCGAGGTTGAAGCAGGCATCCAGCAGGCCCAGCTCGGCCGCGCGTTTCCAGTGCTCGCGGGCCCGCTGCACGTCCGATTCGACGCCCAGGCCGCTGGCGTACAGCACGCCCAGGCCGAGATGGGCGCCGGCATACGGTCCGTCGGCGCGCTCGCTCCAGATTCGATGGGCTTCGGCAAAGTCGCCGCGTTCCAGGGCCTCGAAGCCGGCCTCGTCTTCCGGTTCGACGGTGGTCTGCGGGGCGTGTTCGGGGTCTTCGGGGGCGGTCATCTCGGGCGGTATTCCGGGCGGCACGATGGGTTTGCAAGCTTCGCAGCATTCCGGGGGTGGCCGCAAACGACCGGGGGACGCCGGACAGGCACCCTCCGTCTGTCGAGGGAAACGTGCACATCGAGCGGTGTTTCCCTAGGATTCGCATTCCCGATGCGATGCGCCGGAAGACCAGGATCCGGCGGTTGCCCTTGTTGCGGCGGTTCGAGAGAGGAATATGGAAGCTTCGCAGAAACTGATTCCCGGCTATGCCAACGCCAAGGCGACGCGCAAGTATGCCGAGTCGTTCCTCGCCGACGGGCGCGCGGCCGAGGGCCATTACAGCGAGTTCTCGCGCGCGCGCATGCGCCTGTCGAGTCTCGGCATCGGGACCTTCGGCGGGGCGGCTACCGCCGAGGTGGATGCCGCGATCTCCGCGATCGTTGCCCGCGGGCTGACCGAGGGCATCAACGTGGTGGATACCTCCGCGCATTACCGCTATGGCCGTTCGCTGGCGGCCGTGGGGGCGGGCGTGCGCACGGCGCTCGAGGCCGGGGTCCTGCGCGAGGCGATGTTCCTGATCTCCAAGGGAGGCTTCCTGACCCTGCGCGGCGGTCAGCCGGACGACATGGACGCCTGGTTCCAGCGCGAGATCGAGGCCCCGGGCATGGGCACGAAGGAGGACCTGGCCAAGGGCGCGCATCTGCTGACGCCGGAATACATCCACTACCAGATGGAGCTGTCGCGCTCGCTGATGGGCGTGGAGACCCTGGATGCGTTCATCATCGACCAGCCGGAGGTGCATATCCACGAGATCGGCAAGGAACGCACCAACTGGAAGCTGGAGCCGGTGTTCGAGATGCTGGAACGTGCGGTGCGCGACAAGAAGATCCGCGCCTACGGGATCTCGACCTTCGAGGGTTTTCGCGAGGAGACCGATGCCCCGGTGTTCCAGTCGCTGACCTCCATCCAGGGGCTGGCGCAGCGCGCGGCGCAGACCGTGACCGGGGACGATTTCGCGCGCGATCATTTCAAGATCGCCATGCTGCCGTTCAACCAGGTGATGCTGGAGGGGTTCACCCGCTTCAACACCGCGACCGGGCAGGGCAACGTGGCCAGCCCGCTGCAGGCGGCGCATCAGCTGGAGATCTACATGATGGCCTCGCACACGATGCTCAAGGGGCATCTGGCGCAGCAGTCGGTGGACGTGGTCGAGCGCGAACTGGCGGGGCTGGCCAGTCCGGCGCAGCGCGCGATGCAGTTCAATCGCTCCACGCCCGGTCTGGGGACCTCGCTGGTGGGCATGAGCACGCCGGAGCATCTGGACGACATGCTGGCGGTGATGCGCGAGCCGATGCTGGACAAGAAGGCCTACCTCGGCATGTTCAAGAAGGCCGAGGAGTAGGCCGGGCCATCGTTCCTTCCCTGTGGGAGCCGGTAGAGATTTCATGAACAAGGGGATGTCATGCAGGTCGATCTGAAGGCCCTCGAATTTCCCGCGATCCAGCGCCTGCTGGAGCGCCTGACTGCCACGCCCTACGGCGCCGACGCTGCGCGCGGGCTGGAGCCTGCGCCCAACCTGGAGGCCGCGCGCGCGCTGCAGAAGGCGGTGACGGTGGCCCGCCAGCGCCTGGACGCGGGCACGCTGCCGCGCCTGGGGCAGCTGCCGGACGTGCGGGCAGCGCTGCGCCAGGCGGGTAATCCGGGTTCGGCGCTGCCGGTGCAGGCGCTGCACAACCTGCAGACCATCATGCGCCATGCGCGCGAGCTGGCCGACCAGCTGAAAGACACCCCGGAAATCTACCCGGCGGACCTGAACAAGCTGTATCCGCCCGAGGGGCTGGAGCAGCGTCTTTCGGGCTGCCTCAATCCGGGCGGTTCGCTGCGCGAGGATGCCAGCGAGTCGCTGGTGGACTCCTTCGGCGAGCGCAATCGCCTGCGTGGCGAGGTCGAAGCCGTGGTGCAGAAGCGTCTGTCCGCGTCGGATGTCGCGCAGAAGGGCGACGAAACCCTGAAGGTGCAGTGGCATCAGGAGCGCGCGGTGATGGTGTTGCGCGGCGATGCCGCCGGGGCGGTCAAGGGCGTGCGCCGCGGCACCGCCATGGGCGGGCGCGATCACATCATCGAACCGATCGAGGCGGTGCCGCTGAACAATCAGCTGGATACCGTGAACGGGCAGATCAACAATGAGCAGCAGCGCCTGCTGCGCGAGCTGACCGACACCGTGCGCGAATACGGCGAACCGCTGGACCTCATGCTGACCGCGCTGACCTGGATCGACCTGGCCTCGGCCGCCGCGCAGCTCTCCGCGCAGATGAATGCCCATGCCCCGGCCCTGGAAGACCGCCCCGGGGTGGAACTGGACGAGGCCTACCACCCGCTGTTGCTGCTGCAGTTCGCGGAGGGCAACGGGCCGCAGCCGGTGCCGCTCTCGATCCGGCTGGATGACGAACAGCCGCTGCTGCTGATCACCGGCCCCAACACCGGCGGCAAGACCGTGGCCCTGAAGACCCTGGGCCTGCTGGTGACCATGGCCTGGTGCGGGCTGCACATCCCCGCGGAGCAGGATTGCCGCATCGGCCGTTTCGACCAGGTGATGGTGGACGTGGGCGACAACCAGAGCCTGCTGCACCACCTGTCGACCTTTGCCGGGCACGTGGCGGTGCTCAAGCGCATCCTGGATAACGCGGGTCCGGAGAGCCTGATCCTGCTGGACGAGCTGGGGACCGGTACCGACCCGGACGAGGGGGCCGCCCTGGCCATGGCGATGCTGGACGAGCTGCGCTCGCGGGGCACCCGCGGGATCGTCAACACTCATCTTGCGCCGTTGAAGGATTACGCCGCTCAGCAGGCGGGCATCGTTAACGCCTCGATGCAGTTCGATCCGGACACCCTGTCACCGACCTACCGCCTGCTGATCGGCGAGCCGGGGGTGTCCTTCGGGCTGACCATCGCGGAGAAGGAGGGACTGCCGGGGGATCTGGTGGCGCGGGCGCGCCAGCATTTCGCCGAACTGCCCACCGCCCAGGCCGGCGCCGAACCCGACTGACGATCGGCTCCGGGGTCGCCCCCGGAGATCGCCACGGCGCTGCGCGCCTCGCGATGACGGTGCTGGTTGCGTCCCGTCATCGCGAGGCCCCGCCAGTTGTCTTTCGCCCTTGCGGGGCCCCGCGGGTTGCTTCCTGTCATTGCGAGGCCCCGCCAGGGGCCGTGGCAATCTCCGGACGGGGCCTCCGGCGTTGGGTTCCGCCCGCCCCGGGAAGGGCGGGGGTGCCGTGGCGTTGCGCGCCTCGCGTGGACCGTGCTCGCTGGCGCGCCGTATGGCGTGAAGCGCGGGCGATTTCATATTAGTATGGTGGGCTATTTTGATTCGGCGTGTCCGCTCGGATCACGATCGCCCGACAGCCCCTGGTAAGGAACAACCGTCATGTCCGAGACCTCTGCATCGTCCACCGCCATCACCGGTGCCGAAATCTTCGTCCGCAGTCTGCAGGCTGAAGGCGTCGATCTGGTATTCGGCTATCCCGGCGGCGCGGTCCTGCACATCTACGATGCGCTGTATCAGCAGAGCGAGGTCTCGCACGTACTGGTCCGTCACGAGCAGGGCGCGGTGCACGCCGCCGAAGGGTATGCCAAGTCCTCCGACCGGCCCGGCGTGGCCCTGGTGACCTCCGGTCCGGGTGCGACCAACGCGATTACCGGCATCGCCGACGCCTACATGGATTCGGTGCCGCTGGTGGTGTTCACCGGCCAGGTGCCGACCAGCATGATCGGCAACGATGCCTTCCAGGAAGTGGACACCGTGGGCATCACGCGCCCCTGCGTGAAGCACAACTTCCTGGTCAAGGACGTGAAGGATCTGGCGACCACCATCAAGAAGGCCTTTTACATTGCCACCACCGGCCGGCCCGGCCCGGTGGTGGTGGACATCCCCAAGGATGTCACCGCCGACAGCTGCGAATTCGAGTACCCGGAGAGCATCCACATGCGCTCCTACAACCCGAAGGTCCGTGGCCATACCGGGCAGATCCGCCGTGCGGTGGAGCTGATCCTGTCGGCGAAGCAGCCGATGATCTATACCGGTGGCGGGGTGGTGCTGGGGCACGGCTCCGAAGCGCTGACGGAATTCACCCGCAAGCTGGGCTACCCCATCACCAACACCCTGATGGGCCTGGGCGCCTATCCGGCCTCGGACGATCAGTTCCTGGGCATGCTGGGCATGCACGGGACCTATGAGGCCAACATGGCCATGCACCATGCGGACGTGCTGATCGCGATCGGCGCGCGTTTCGACGACCGCGTGACGGGCAACATCGAGAAGTTCTGCCCCCATGCGAAGATCGTCCACGTGGACGTCGACCCGGCCTCCATCTCCAAGAACGTGAAGGTGGACGTGCCCATCGTCGGCGAGGTGGAGCCGGTGCTGCGCGAGCTGATCCGCGCGCTGGAGGAAAACGGCGGCCAGCCGGACGCCGATGCGCTGAAGGCCTGGTGGGACCAGATCCGCGAATGGCGCGGCCAGGACTGCCTCAAGTACGATCGCGATTCCGAGCTGATCAAGCCGCAGTACGTGGTGCAGAAGTTCTGGGAGCTGACCGGCGGCGACGCCTTCGTGACCTCCGACGTGGGCCAGCACCAGATGTGGGCGGCGCAGTTCTACGGTTTCGACAAGCCCAACCGCTGGATCAACTCCGGCGGCCTGGGAACCATGGGCGTGGGACTGCCGTTCGCGATGGGCGTGCAGTTCGCGCATCCGGACGCCACGGTGGGCTGCATTACCGGCGAGGCCAGCATCCAGATGTGCATGCAGGAGCTGTCCACCTGCTATCAGTACCAGCTGCCGCTGAAGATCCTGAACCTGAACAACCGCTATCTCGGGATGGTGCGGCAGTGGCAGGAGTTCTTCTATCAGGGCCGTTATGCGATGTCCTACATGGATGCGCTGCCCGACTTCGTGAAGCTGGCGGAGGCCTATGGTCACGTCGGCATGCGGATCGACAAGCCGGCCGACGTGGAAGGCGCGCTGAAGGAGGCCCTGGCACAGAAGGACCGCCTGGTGTTCCTGGACTTCATCACCGATCAGTCCGAGAACGTCTACCCGATGATTCCGGCCGGTGCCGGTCAGAACGAAATGATCCTGGTCTGACAGGGAAGGATTCCGTATGCGTCACATCATCAGTGTCCTGCTGGAGAACGAATCCGGCGCCCTGTCCCGGGTCGCGGGGCTGTTCTCCGCGCGCGGCTACAACATCGAATCGCTGACCGTCGCGCCCACCGACGATCCCACGCTGGCGCGCATGACCATCGTCACCAGCGGATCCGAGGAGATCGTCGAGCAGATTACCAAGCAGCTGAACAAGCTGATCGACGTCATCAAGCTGCTCGATCTGACCTCCTATCCTCACATCGAGCGCGAGATGGCGATGATCAAGGTCAGCGTGGACGAACCCGGCGATCGCGAGGAGGTGAAGCGCCTCGCCGACATCTTCCGCGGCCGCATCATCGACGTCACGCGCAAGACCTACGTCATCGAGATCACCGGGGAGGGCTCCAAGCTGGACGCCTTCCTCGAGGCCCTGGAGCCCTTCCCCGTGCAGGAAGTGGTGCGCTCCGGGGTCATGGGCATCGCGCGCGGGGACGTCGCGCTCCAGATCTGAACACCTTTCACCGATTGCCAAGGAAACCGCAATGAAGCTCTACTACGACAAAGACGCCGACCTCTCCATCATTCAGGGCATGAAGGTGGCCATCATTGGCTACGGCTCGCAGGGGCACGCCCATGCGAACAACCTGAAGGATTCCGGCGTGGACGTCACCGTCGGCCTGCGTGCCGGTTCCGGTTCGCGTGCCAAGGCCGAGGAAGCCGGCCTCAAGGTGGCCGACGTCTCCGACGCGGTGGCCGCCGCCGATCTGGTCATGGTGCTGGCCCCCGACGAATACCAGGCGAAGCTCTACAGCGAGGAGATCAAGCCCAACCTCAAGCAGGGCGGGACCCTGGCGTTCGCCCATGGCTTCACCATCCATTACAACCAGATCGAGCCGCGCGGCGACCTCGACGTGATCATGATCGCGCCCAAGGCGCCGGGTCACACCGTGCGCTCGGAATTCGCCCGCGGCGGCGGCATCCCCGACCTGATCGCCATCGAGCAGGACGCCTCCGGCAAGGCGCGTGACATCGCGCTGTCCTATGCCTCGGCGATCGGCGGCGGCCGCACCGGCATCATCGAGACCAGCTTCCAGGACGAGACCGAGACCGACCTGTTCGGCGAGCAGGCGGTGCTCTGCGGCGGCGCGGTGGAGCTGGTCAAGGCCGGCTTCGAGACCCTGACCGAGGCGGGCTACGCCCCGGAGATGGCCTACTTCGAGTGCCTGCACGAGCTCAAGCTGATCGTCGATCTGATGTACGAGGGCGGCATCGCCAACATGAACTACTCGATCTCCAACAACGCGGAGTACGGCGAGTACGTGACCGGCCCGAAGGTCATCAACGAGCAATCCCGTGCGGCCATGCGCGAGGCCCTGCACAACATCCAGACCGGCGAGTACGCCAAGCGCTTCATCCAGGAAGGGGACACCAACTATCCTTCCATGACCGCGAATCGCCGCCGCAACGCTGCCCACGAGATCGAGCAGGTGGGCGAGCGGCTGCGTGCGATGATGCCCTGGATCCAGGCCAACCAGCTGGTCGACAAGTCGCGCAACTGATCCGCGGCACCACCGGCCCCGGGTGCGGGCCGCGGAGGGGACATGCTGTTTCCGGTAGCGAAGGAAGGCCGCCTGTTCGTCATCGTCACCGCCTGGATGGCGGTGATTACGCTGCTGTCCGGGCTGGCGGATCTGGGCCTGTTCCTGGTCATCCTGATGCTGGCCCTGATGGCCCTGTTCCGCGACCTGCGGCGCCGGGCGCCGGCCCAGGCGCTGGGCCTGGTGGCCCCGGTCGACGGCGTGGTGGAATCGGTGGAGACCACCACCGACCCGTTCACCGGGCGCGAGGCCGAGCGCATCCGCATGCGCCAGCGCTATCTCGGCGAATACAATATCCATGCCCCGCAGGAGGTCGAGGTGCGCGAGCGCGTCTGGCCGGGGCAGGAATCGGATCGCGAGCCCGACCTGCAGCTCGCCGGTCGGCTTGCGTTCGCCCTGGCCACCGACGAGGATGACCGCATGACCCTGGCTCTCAGCGTGACGCACTGGCCGCGTTTCATCCGCATGGTGGAGGTGCTGCCCGGCAATCGGCTGGGGCGCGGCAAGCGCATCGGCTTTGCCGGCTTCGGCGGGCGTGCGGAGCTGTGGCTTCCGCGGGGATCGCACGTGATGGTGCGGCCGGGGCAGGTCGTGCTGGCGGGGACCACCCTGCTGGGCGGGCTCCCGCCGCGCGAGCCGGGCGATCAGGGCGGCGCCGTGGAGCTGGCCGAATGAATCCCGACGAAGACCCCGACATCATCCGTGGCGAGGACGAGCTGGACGACGATCGCCCGCGGTCGCGGCGGCGGCGCGGGGTGTTCCTTCTGCCCAACCTGTTCACTACCGGGGTCCTGTTCTCCGGATTCCTGGCGATCGTCTCCGCGATCGACGGGGAGTTCATTACCGCGGCCATCGCGGTCTTCGTGGCCATGGTGCTGGATACCCTGGACGGCCGCGTCGCGCGCATGACCGATACCCAGAGCGAGTTCGGCGCGCAGTTCGATTCGCTCTCGGATCTGGTCTCCTTCGGTCTGGCCCCGGCGCTGGTGGTGTACCTGTGGCAGCTGCAGGACCTGGGCAACTTCGGCTGGGTGGCCGCGTTCTTCTTTGCCACGGCGGCGGCGCTGCGCCTCGCGCGTTTCAACAGTCGCCTGGCGGTGACCGACAAGCGCTTCTTCCAGGGGTTGCCCAGTCCCGCCAGTGCGGCGCTGCTGGTGGGGACCGTCTGGGTGGTCGAGGACCTCGGCCTGGCCGCGGAGCTGGGGGACACCGGGGCGGTGGCGGTGCTGATCATCACCGTGCTCGCCGGGGCGGCAATGGTCAGTAACCTGACCTATTTCAGTTTCAAGGACATGGACTTCCGCCACCGGGTCCCGTTCCTGGCCATGCTGGGAGTGGTCGGGGCGCTGATGCTGGCGGCCCTGGATCCGCCCAAGATGCTGCTGGCCGGGTTCGTGGTGTACGCGCTGTCCGGGCCGCTGCTGACACTCGTGCGCTGGCAGCGCCATCGGCGCCGCGGCCGTGCCCCGCAAGCCTGAGCGGGGAGGCGGGCGTGGAACTCTCGCGGCGCAAGCGGCGCATCCTCGCCGACATGGGCATCCCGTTGTGGCGGGCGCGCCCGTCGGCGGATACCGGCGCCGCGCCGGAAGCGTCTCCGGAGCCACCACCTGAACCGGTGGCCGGCCTCACCGTGGAGCAGGAACCACGGGAGTCGTCCGTGCCGGCCACGGGCATCGACTGGCAGGCCCTGCGTGACGAAGTCGCGGGCTGCACTGCCTGCAGCGAGCTCGCGGCCAGCCGGCGGCAGACGGTCTTCGGGGTGGGCGATACTGGCGCCCGCTGGCTGTTCGTCGGCGAGGCCCCGGGTGCCGAGGAGGACCGTCGCGGCGAGCCCTTCGTCGGGCGGGCCGGGCAGCTGCTGGACAACATGCTGGCGGCGCTGGGACTGGATCGCGAGCACGATGTGTTCATCGCCAATATCCTGAAGTGCCGGCCGCCCGACAATCGGGATCCGAAGCCGGAGGAGGCACGGGCCTGCCGCGGATTCCTGGATCGCCAGATCGAGGCGCTCGCCCCGGAGGTCATCGTGGCGCTGGGGCGGGTCCCGGCGCACCAGCTGCTGGAGACCGAGACCGCGGTGGGGCGCCTGCGCGGGCGCGTCCACGAGTATCGCGGCATTCCGCTGGTCGTGACCTGGCACCCGGCCTATCTGTTGCGTTCGCCGCGGGAAAAGGCGCGGGCCTGGGAGGACCTGCAGCGGGCGCGTGCGTGCCTGCCGTCCGCGGCCACCGACTGAACCACCGGCTCCATCCGGGGGGCGACTCCTGCACGAGGGAAGATGACCGATGAGTGCCGAAGCCCGAACCCGACCTGAACTGCGGCGCATGCAGCTGGCCGACATCGATCGCGTGATGGTGATCGAGCGCCAGGCGTATGACTATCCCTGGACCGCGCGGATCTTTCAGGACTGCCTGAAGGTCGGTTACGACGGCTGGGTCCTCTCCGTGGATGGCCGCCAGGTGGGGCATGCGATCCTGACCGTGGCCGCCGGCGAGGCGCATCTGCTGAACCTGACGGTGGATCCGCGCTGGCAGGGCTACGGGCTGGGGCGTTTCATGTTGCGCCGTCTGCTGGGCTACGCATGCGGCGAGAGGGCCGAGGCGCTGTTCCTGGAAGTGCGCCCGTCCAATGCCGCGGCCGTGCAGCTCTACCGGTCGGAGGGCTTCGAGCACATCGGCACCCGACCGCGTTACTACCCGCTTCCCAGCGGCCGCGAGGATGCCTGGGTCCTGCGCCGCAGCTGCGAGGAACCGGCGGGGGCCTAGGGAAACGCTGATCAGCGTTTCCCTGGCGCATTCTGCGGTCAGGGTGCGCAAAAATGCATCGCCGGTTTTGCGGTTCCCCCAGCATGTGTCTATTCTCAGGGTCTTACGACTGACTCCGTATCGAGGCCGTGATGAAAAAGTCCCTTCTTGCCCTGGCCGCGGCCCTGCCGCTCGTGTTCACCGCCGGCCCCGCAGCGGCCACCGAATTCGGTTACGACGAAGCCGAACGTCAGCAGGAACTGCTGGGCGTCTGGTTCGGCATCCGTGAACGCAATGCGCAACGCGGCGACCGTGACGCGCAGTTCGACGTGGGCATGGCCCATTACACCGCGCGTGGCACCGAACAGGACGACGCGGCGGCGGCCGAATGGTTCGCGCGGGCCGCCGAGCAGGGGCATGCGCGCGCGCACTACTTCCTCGGCTACCTCCATGCCACCGGACGCGGGGTTCCCGTGGACGCGGAGAAAAGCGGCGAACACTACCGTCGCGCGGCGGAACTGGGCGACATGGATGCCCAGTATCACCTCGGGCGCGACCTGCTGGCGGATGAATCGGCCGATCCGGCCGAAGCCGCGGAATGGATCGAACGCGCCGCCGGTCAGGGGCTGGCCTCCGCCCAGTATCACTGGGGCTACCTGCTGGAGACCGGGCGCGGGGTCGAGCGTTCGGTGGACGACGCCGTCGAGTGGTACGTGCTCGCGGCGGAGCAGGGCAACGACCAGGCCCAGCGCGGGCTCGGGCGCCTGCACATGGCCGGCCGCGGCGTGAATCGTGACCGGATCCAGGCCTGGGTCTGGTACAGCCTCGGCGACGACGCCGAGCACGTGGAACGCCTGGAGTCCCGCATGAGCGAGGCCGAACTGGCGGCAGCGCGCGAGAGCCTCGCCGAACAGCGCACGGCCATGCGCACCGAGGCCGCCGTGCGCTGAACCGCTTGCGCGGTGGGCGAGGCCGCGCCGCCCAATGCGGCGGGCGGAATACGTTAGAATGTCGGGCTTTCTCCCCGTACGGGACCCGACCGATGTCCTTTGTCGACGAGACCGCCCGCCGCCGGACCTTTGCGATCATCTCGCATCCGGACGCGGGCAAGACCACCATGACCGAAAAGCTCCTGCTGTACGGCGGCGCGATCCAGCTCGCCGGTACGGTCAAGGGGCGCAAGTCCGCGCGCCACGCCACCTCCGACTGGATGGCGATGGAGCAGTCGCGCGGGATCTCGGTCACCTCCTCGGTGATGCAGTACCCCTACAAGGGGCGCATGGTGAACCTGCTGGATACCCCGGGGCATGCGGACTTTTCCGAGGATACCTACCGCACGCTGACCGCCGTGGATTCCGCGCTGATGGTCATCGACGCGGCCAAGGGCGTGGAGGACCGCACCATCAAGCTGATGGAGGTCTGCCGCCTGCGCGACACCCCGATCATGACCTTCGTCAACAAGATGGACCGCGAGGGGCGCGAACCGATCGAACTGCTGGACGAGGTCGAGGAGGTGCTGAAGATCCAGTGCGCCCCCGTCACCTGGCCGATCGGCAGCGGCAAGCGTTTCCGCGGCGTCTATCATATTCGCCGCGATGCGGTGCACTTGTACGACCCGGAGCAGGGCGGCAAGAAGTCCACCGGCGAGATCATCGAGGGCCTCGACAACCCGCGCCTCGACGAGGTCCTGGGGACCCAGGCCGAAGAGCTGCGCGAGGAACTGGAGCTGGTGCAGGGCGCCTCGCACGAGTTCGACCCGGACGCCTATCTGCGCGGTGAGCAGACCCCGGTATTCTTCGGCTCGGCGATCAACAACTTCGGCATCGAGGAGCTGCTGGACGACTTTGTCGAGTACGCCCCGGGGCCGTTGCCGCGTCCGACGTATTCGCGCAGGGTGGAACCCACCGAGGAGAAGTTCACCGGGTTCGTGTTCAAGATTCAGGCGAACATGGATCCCAATCACCGCGACCGCATCGCGTTCATGCGCATCTGTTCCGGCACCTTCGACAAGGGCGCGAAGCTGCGTCACGTGCGCATCGGGCGCGACGTGAAGGTTCCGGACGCGCTGACCTTCCTGGCCTCCGACCGCGAACACGTGGAGACCGCCTATCCCGGCGACATCATCGGCATCCACAACCACGGGACCATCCGCATCGGCGACACCTTTACCCAGGGCGAGGACCTGACGTTCAAGGGCATCCCCAACTTCGCGCCCGAGCTGTTCCGCCGTGCGCAGCTGAAGGATCCGCTGAAGATGAAGCAGCTGACCAAGGGGCTGCAGGAGCTGTGCGAGGAGGGCGCGACCCAGCTCTACCGCCCGCTGACGAACAACGACCTGATCCTGGGGGCGGTGGGGGTGCTGCAGTTCGACGTGGTCGCCGAACGCCTGCGCACCGAGTACAAGGTGGAGGCGCAGTTCGAGAACGTGAACGTGCAGACCGCGCGCTGGGTCGAAAGCGACGATCCGAAGAAACTGGCGGAGTTCAAGGAAAAGGCGGCGAACAACCTCGCCCTGGACCATGCCGGGGATCTGGTCTATATCGCTCCGACACGGGTCAATCTGCAGATGGCCGAGGAAAAATGGCCGGAGATCCGGTTCCTCGCCACCCGCGAGCACGGACAGCCGGGCGACTGACCCGCGCCGATCGCGGCGCGGCGCTGGAGGCAGCGATGATATTTCGACACCGGGCCGCACTGGCGGTCGTGATGGTTCTGGCCCTGGGGGGCTGCTCGCTGGAGACCGGGGAGCGCGGCGGCAACGGCTTCGAGCCGCGGCCGGGAACGGTCGAGGAGCTCGAGCCGTTCCATGCCTTCATCGACACCCGCCCGACCCCCGAGGAATTCCGGCGGGTCTATCCCGATGTGACGCTGGTGCTCCCGGGCGACATCGCCACGCACGAATACCGTACTGACAACAGCCGCTTTTTCGCCGAACTCGACGACGACGGCCGCATCGTCGACGGCGAGTTCCGCTGAGCCTCCCGATGCTGAAGATCTCCGGTAATGTGAGCATCCCCGACGCGGAGATCGAGCTGACGCCGATCCGCGCACAGGGCGCCGGCGGGCAGAACGTCAACAAGGTGGCCACCGCCATCCATCTCCGCTTCGACATCCATGCCTCCGCGAGCCTGCCCGAGGTCTATCGCGAACGCCTGCTGCGCCGGCGCGACCGGCGCATCACCCGTGACGGCGTGATCGTGATCAAGGCACAGCAGTACCGCACGCAGGAGGCCAATCGCGAGGATGCCCTGGAGCGCCTGGCCGAGCTGCTGCGCGAGGCCGGACAGCCGGTGAAGAAGCGGCGCCCGACGCGACCGCCCCGTGCCGCCAAACTGCGCCGGCTGGACGCCAAGACCCGCCGCGGGCGCAGGAAGGCCCTGCGCGGGCGCGTCGACCCCGGCGACTGAGCTCGTCAGGGCAGCAGCGCTTCCAGGCTTTGCGCGGGCATGGCGCGGTGGAACAGGAAGCCCTGGAAACGTCTGCAGCCGCGCTGTCCGAGGAAGTCCTGCTGGGCGGGCGTCTCGACCCCTTCGGCCACGACCTCCAGCCCCATGGTGCGAGCAATGGCGAGGATGGTGGTTACGATCTCGGCGTCGCCCGGATCGTGTTCGAGGTCGCGCACGAAGGAGCGGTCGATCTTCAGTTCGGTCACCGGCAACCTCTTGAGATAACCGAGCGACGAGTAGCCGGTGCCGAAATCGTCCAGTGCGAGGCCGATGCCCAGCGCCCGCAGCTCCTGCAGGTTGGTCATTAACTGTTCGGATTCGTCGGCCATCACGCTTTCGGTGATCTCCACGACCAGGCGTTGCGCCGGGGCACCGGTTTCGTCCAGCAGCTGGCGCACCTCGTCGAGCAGCCGGGCATCGCGCAGGTGCGGAGCGGAGAGATTGACCGCGAGCTGCAGGGCCTCGGCGCCGGGGATGTTGCGCCAGCGGGCCAGGTGCTCGCAGGCCTGGCGCAGGGCCACCCGGCCGATCGCGAGGATCTGACCGCTCTGCTCTGCCACGGGGATGAATTCGGCGGGTGAAACCTCCCGGGGATCGCCCGGGTTCCAGCGCATCAGGCCTTCGGCACCGATCAGGTGGCCGTCGGCGTCCACCTGCGGCTGCAGGTGAAGGAGCAGCTCATCGGCATCCAGTGCGTCCCGCAGGGCCCGTTCCAGTTCCGCCCGCCGCTGCAGCTGACGCTGCATCTCCGGGTCGTAGAAGCGCATTGTGTCGCGACCGTCATGCTTGGCCTGATACATCGCGAAATCCACCTGCTTGAGCAGTTCCTCGCTGGTGTCGCCGCCCTGCGGGAACACGGTGACGCCGATGCTGGCCTGGATGACATGCTGGATCCCGTCCAGTATCAGCGGCTCCCGAATATGGTCCAGCAATTTGGCGGCGAGCTTGCCGGCATCCGCGACCGCCTGATCCTGGTCGGGCTTGAGCTCTTCCAGCAGGACCACGAATTCGTCTCCACCGATGCGCGCCACCGTGTCCTGCAGGCGGACCTGTCCCTGCAGGCGCTGTGCGACCAGCGTCAGCAGCCGGTCGCCGACCGAATGGCCGCGAGTGTCGTTGAGGGTCTTGAAGTTGTCGAGGTCGATCAGCAGCAGGGCCGAGGGCCGCCCGGACTGTTCGGCGGCGCGGATGGCGTGGTCCAGGCGCTCGTGCAGCAGGCGGCGGTTGGCCAGGCCGGTCAGCGGATCGAGAAAGGCGAGGCGGGCGTCTTCTTCGACTTCCAGCATGCGCCGCAGCCGCTCCACCATGTCCAGAGTGGCGCCCTGGAGGGTGGCGACTTCCCGCAGCCGCGAATCGCGGCGGATGCGGGTGGTGAACCGTCCCTGGCCCACGTCCTCGAGAGTGGCCACCGCCTCGCGCAGCGGTCGCAGGGCGCGCCCCAGCCAGAAGTACAGCGCCCAGCCGATCAGGAGGAGGGCGACGATCGCCCCGGCGCGCGTGGCGTTGTTGATGAAGCGCTGGGTTGTAACCGAGTCGGTGATGTCGCGGATGACCACGATGTTGCCGGTGACGTCCTCGCCATCGAACGGGGTCAGCGGCAGGTGCACCGCGAGTTCATGACGTCCGGCGGCGGTCGTGCGTCGTGCCGCGGCCCGGTTCAGCATGGGGCCGGGGTTGGGCAGGGCCGCGGCGGGTGCGGTGTGTTCCACCCGCCCCCCGGCGTCCAGCAGCGCCGCGCGGGTATCCGCCTTGCCCGCCAGGGTGTCGAGGGCGGACCCGGCCAGCGATTGCAGCGGCACGACCACGCCGACCAGCTGCCCCTGGTCGTACAGCGGGATGGTCAGGCCGGCGAAATAACGCCCCTCCGGAGTGCGGTGCAGGCCCTGGTGGATGCGGCCGTCGTCCAGCGTGGCACGAGCCAGCGGACACTCGGTGGAATCCTCGAGAACGGAGGCAAAGCGGCGTTCGCCTTCGGCGTCATAAATGACCAGGCCGCTGGCGACGCCCGCGGCGGTCAGTCGGTTGTGCAGCGGGTCGGCATAGCCCGCCACCGGTTCGTCGCCGGCAAGCGCCTCGCGCAGCGCCCGGTTGCGGGTGACCGCGGTGGCTTCGCTGCGCAGCGCCTGCAGTTCGGCCCCCAGCACCTGTTGCCAGGCGGCTTCCTGGGTTTCCATGGCAAAGTGGTCGAGCCGCTGGTCCGCCTGCTGCAGGGCCAGGTGGGCGCCGGTAGCCAGCGCGGCAGCCAGCAGGGCCAGGCCGGTGAAAACAGCCAGAGCAATCGCTGTTCGCAGCCGAATCACCCGCGCCTCCGCTCCGGACTCCATCTCATTCGAAGGGGTAGTTCCGGCGGCTCCACTCGGGGTAGCCACCGGGGAAGTAGTGGAGGTCGTCGAAGCCCCATTCCAGTGCGCGGCGGATGGCGGCCTCGGTGCGCCAGCAGTCGAATTCGTTGCAGTAGAGGGCCACCGGCCGGTCCCGGCCTCCGGCGACTTCGAGCAGGGCCTCGCGGGTGAAGCGGTTCCGCGGGTCGTCGGCGTCGCGCATGATGGTCAGGTTGATGGCTCCGGGAATGCGGCCGGCGCGATAATCCGCGGCCAGCCGCACGTCCACGAACGGCACCTCTTCGCGAAACAGTCTCCAGGCGTCGTCCGCATCGATCCGGGTGGTGTCCGCGATGGATTCCGGGGCCCGGTAATCGTCATCGGCATCGGCGGTCGCAACCGTCAGGGCCAGCAGACACCAGAGCAGGAGGATCGGGGGGTTCATCGCCACCGCGGTTCACGAGTTTTGAGAAATGTATCACGAGTTGTCGGTGAATTCCGAGGCGTCACCGGCCTCGGACTGCTGGTGGTGCCACAGGCGGGCATAGGTGCCGTTGCGGGCGAGGAGTTCCCGGTGGGTGCCGGTTTCGACGACCCGCCCCTGGTCCAGGACCACGATGCGGTCGGCGTGTTTCACCGTGGAGAGGCGGTGGGCGATCACCAGTGTCGTGCGGCGCGCGGAGACCTCGTCCAGCGCCTGCAGGATGCCCTTCTCGGTGTCCGAGTCCAGCGAGGAGGTGGCTTCGTCGAACACCAGGATGGGCGGGTCCTTCAGCAGCATGCGGGCGATCGCGATGCGCTGTTTCTCGCCGCCGGACACCTTCAGGCCGCGTTCGCCGACCACCGTGTCCAGGCCATCGGGCAGACGCGCGATGAACCCTTCCAGATGCGCCAGGCGCGCCACCCGCTCGATCGCCGCGTCACTGGCGGACGGATCGCCGTAGGCGATGTTGTAACGGATGGTGTCGTTGAACAGCACGGTGTCCTGCGGAACCATGCCGATCGCCCGGCGCACGCTGGCCTGGGTCACGTCGCGCAGGTCCTGACCATCGATGGTGATGCGCCCGCCGGTAACGTCGTAGAAGCGGAACAGCAGGCGTGACAGGGTCGATTTGCCGGCCCCGCTGGGGCCGACCACCGCGACCCGTTTCCCGGCCGGCAGGTCGATGGTCACGTTCTCGAGGATCGGTCGGTCCGGCTGGTAGTGGAAATCCACGTGCTCGAAGCGCACGTGCCCGGCGCCGACCTCCAGGTCCGGGGCATCAGGCCGGTCCTCGACCTGCACGGGCTTCTCCAGTAGCCCGAACAGGCGCTCGATGTTGGCCAGCGACTGACGGATCTCGCGATAGACGAAACCGAGGAAATTCAGCGGAATGAACAGCTGGATCATGTAGGCGTTGACCATCACCAGGTCGCCCAGCGACATCGAGCCGTCGGCCACCCGCGCGGCGGCGAGCAGCATCATCACCGTGATGGCTACCGCGATGATCAGGGCCTGCCCGGAGTTCAGCAGCACCAGCGACAGCACGTTCTTCGTGCGTGCCTGCTCCCAGGCCGCCAGTCCGCGGTCGTAGCGTTCGGCCTCGTAATCTTCGTTACCGAAGTACTTGACCGTTTCGTAGTTGAGCAGGCTGTCGATCGCCCGGGTATTGGATTCGTTGTCGCGCTGGTTGGCCTCGCGCACGAAGCGCGTGCGCCACTCGGTGATCCAGATGGAGAAGGCTGCGTAGACCGCCACCGCGATCAGCACGGTGAACATGAACACCGGCCCCACGGCGAACAGCAGGATGACGGCCACCAGCAGGATCTCGATCAGCGTCGGCAGGATGTTGAACACCATGAAGCGCAGCAGGAAGCTCATGCCGCTGGTGCCGCGCTCGATGTCGCGGGCCAGGCCGCCGGTCTCGCGTGCCAGATGGAACCCCAGCTCCAGCCGGTGCAGGTGCTGGAAGACCCGCAGCGAGGCGCGCCGCATCGCGCGTTCGGCCACGCGCACAAAGACCGCGTCGCGCAGCTCGCCGAAGAAGGTCCCGCCAAAGCGCAGCAGACCGTAGCCCAGCACCAGCGCTACCGGCACGGTCACCAGGGCCTCCGCGCCGGCCTCCTCGAAATGCTCGACGATGTATTTCAGCGCGATCGGCACCGTCACGGTGGCCAGCTTGGCCAGCGCCATCAGCCCCAGCGCGAGGAACATCCGCCCGCGGAACTCGGACAGGTAGGGCAGCAGGCTGCGGACGATGCGCCAGTTGACCGCGTTGTCGGGGGCGTCGTGGACCGAAGAGCCGAAACCGCGCATGGAAAGTCACCCGGATGAAGGGAGCGCGTAGCCTACTATGCACACCGGGAAGCTGCCCGTTCTTGCGCCCGGCGCGGGGCCTGGGGCAGTCTGAACAGCTTCATGGCAACGCAGGTGGACCGTCCGGTGGAAGGGAATCAGACCGCAGCAACACCGGCGCAGGGAAGCGCCCCGGAAACCATCCTGCGCGAGACGTTTGGCTACCAGGCCTTTCGCGGACAGCAGCAGGCGGTGGTGGAGCATGTCGCCGGGGGCGGCGACGCCCTGGTGCTGATGCCCACCGGAGGGGGCAAGTCGCTCTGCTACCAGATCCCGGCACTGGCGCGGCGTGGCTGCGCCATCGTCATCTCGCCCCTGATCGCGCTGATGCAGGACCAGGTGCAGGCCCTGCGGCAGAACGGCGTGGCCGCGGCCGGGCTGGATTCGGGGCAGGACGAGGCCACCGCGCGCGGCGTGCTGGCGGCGCTGCATGCCGGGGAGCTGGATCTGCTTTATCTCTCTCCGGAACGGCTGTTCGCCCCCGGGATGCTGGATCGCCTGGAAGGGCTGGAGCTGGCGCTGTTCGCGATCGACGAGGCGCATTGCGTATCCCAGTGGGGGCACGATTTCCGTCCCGAGTACGGGCGCCTGGCGGTGCTGGCGGAGCGTTTCCCGTCGGTGCCGCGCATCGCCCTGACCGCCACCGCGGACGAACCCACGCGCGAGGAGATCCGCGAGCGCCTGCGCCTGGAGTCGGCGCGGATGTTTGTCAGTTCCTTCGATCGGCCCAACATCCGCTACCGGGTCGGGGCCGCCGACGGATCGTCCGGCCCGCCGCGCGAGCGCCTGCTGCGCTTCATCCGCGAGGAACACCCGGGCGAGGCGGGCATCGTTTACTGCCTGTCGCGGCGCAAGGTGGACGAAACCGCCGAATGGCTGGCGGCGCGCGGCGTGACCGCGCTTCCCTATCACGCCGGCTTGCCGGCGGCGACGCGCGCCGAGCACCAGCGTCGCTTCCTGCGCGAGGATGGCGTGGTGATGGTCGCGACCATTGCCTTCGGCATGGGCATCGACAAGCCGGACGTGCGCTTTGTCGCCCATCTGAGTCTTCCCAAGAGCCTGGAGGGCTACTACCAGGAGACCGGCCGTGCCGGACGCGACGGGCTGCCGGCCGATGCCTGGATGCTCTACGGGCTGCAGGACGTGGTCACGCTGCGGCAGATGCTGCAGGACTCGGATGCCGGCGAGGAGCGCCAGCGAATCGAGCAGCAGAAGCTGGAGGCGATGCTGGGCTTCAGCGAACTGACCACCTGCCGCCGTCAGGCCCTGCTCGCGTGGTTCGGCGAGACCCTGCCCGAGCCCTGCGGTTACTGCGACAACTGCCAGGACCCGCCGGCCACCTGGGATGCCACGGTGGCGGCGCAGAAGCTGCTTTCATGCATCTACCGCACCGGCGAGCGCTTCGGCGCCGGTCACGTGATTGCGGTCCTGCGCGGCAGCCGCAGCGAGCGGCTCACCCGCCTCGGCCACGACCGGCTGAGCACCTTCGGGATCGGGACCGAACTGGATGAGCGCCAGTGGCGCGGCATGGTGCGCCAGCTGCTGGCGCGCGGCCTGCTGCGTCTGGATCCCGAGGGTTACGGCGGGCTGCGGCTGGATCCCGCCTGCCGCGGCGTACTGCGTGGCGAGGAAGCCCTGCATCTGCGCCACGAGGCCGCCGCCGGGGGGCGTCCCGCGCCCGCCTCGCGCCGCGAGACGGCGCGTTCGGTCGCCGGTCTGGATGCGGAAGACCGGGCCTTGTGGGACACTCTGCGCAGGCTGCGTCAGAAACTCGCGGCGGACCAGGGCGTGCCGCCCTACGTGATCTTCAACGACGCCACCCTGCTGGAGATGGTGGCCGGCATGCCGCGTACCCCCGATGAGCTGCTGGGCATCTCCGGGGTCGGGCAGCACAAGCTGGATCGCTACGGCGAGGCCTTTCTGGCGGCGATCCGCGAACACCTGGGACTGGAAGTCCGGGAATAACGAGAACGAAGTTCGGGGAGAGTCGAGTGACCCGCATATCATTTCTGGAAGATTTCTACCGCTATCAGGACGGGCAGCTCGTGGTGACCCCGGAGCAGGGGAGCCGGTTTGCCAAGGCCGTGGCCGGGGACTTCAACCCCATCCATGACGCCGATTCGCGGCGGTTCTGCGTACCCGGTGATCTGCTTTTCGCCCTGGCGCTGGACGCCTGGGGCGCCAGTGCCTCGATGAACTTTCGCTTTACCGGCATGGTGGGTGGTAACGCCCCGGTATATTTCCCGGAGACGCCCGGCGAACAGGTGGCGATTACCGACGAAAACGGCAAGAGCGTGGTCGAGATCGAGCGTTCGGGAGCGGTGGTCGATGACCCGGCCGCGATCGAGTCGCTGATCCGCAGCTACGTGTCGTTCTCCGGGCAGAATTTTCCGCACGTGCTGGTGCCGCTGATGCGCGAGCATCAAGTGATGGTGAACCCCAAACGCCCGCTGGTGATGTACGAGCGCATGGGGTTCGAGCTGCCCGAACCGCTGGCGGCCGCGGACGCGCGGCCCGAACCGCGCCTGAAGGACGCGGTCATGACGGTCAATGGCAAGCGCGGCGAGATCCGGCTCGACTACGAACTGGTGACCGACGGTGCGGTGGTCGCCCGTGGCAGCAAGCACCTGGTCCTGAGTGGCCTGCGGCCGTTCGACGAGGCCGATGTCGAGCAGCTGGTCGCGGACTACGAGGGCTGGAAGGCGGCCTGGGCGCAGTCGGGGTCGGCGACCGCCTGAGAATCCGGGCGGCCGCCGGTGCCGCCTCAGGCGCGCACCGCCTCCGCGAACTGCTCTTCTTCCATCTCCCGGATCTTCCTCTCCAGCGCGTCGAGGTGGTGCACCACGCTGCGCGAGGCCTCCTCCAGTGCCTCCATGTGCATCCGGATCAGCGGTTCGTTCCGCTCGTGCTGGCGCCGGGCGAAACCCAGCAGTTTCGAAAACATCGAGGCGTTCTCTTCCTCGGTGACCAGCTTGAAGATCTCGGCGTACGCCTGATGCAGGTGGCGGTGGGCCTCGTCGATCGATTCGAACTCGGGAAAATCGTTGAGCGCCTGCCCGTCACTGAAATACCACTGCCCGAACGGGCAGTCGGTGTGCAGCACGGGGATCTGATCCTTTTCCACCGGTACGCCCTGGGTGAGAAGTTCGGCGCGGCCGACCCAGGCGAGGTGGGCACGTTTGGCCTGGTGCAGACGGTCCAGGACTTCCTGCTTTTCCATGTCGTTGTCCTCGTCAATGAGCACGATTCCGGGCGAAGGCCGGAAATTGATCCCACACTAGCAAAGTCCATTTGATTATTGAAGGAATAGGCGTGCATTCATGTTGCACGCGCCTGCATGTTCTCCGGGGGGCGGGACCCTCGGGCCCAAAAAAGCCCGGGTCCCCCAAGGGGAGCCCGGGCCGGAAGCTCGCCGGAATCCGGCCATCGCGGCCGGATCCGGTGAGGGGCTGCCTCAGTAGCGGTAGCCGAAGGCCTTCTCGAACTTGTCGGCGAATTCCTCGGCCGAGAAGTGGTGGTTCTGGGTGCCGGAGTGGGCGATCTTGATGGAGCCGATCAGCGACGCGATGCGGCCGGTCGTCTCCCAATCAAAGCCCTTCTCCAGGCCGAACAGCAGGCCGGCACGGTAGGCGTCGCCGCAGCCGGTCGGGTCCTTGATCGCGGCCGGTTCCACCGACGGGATGGTGATCTTCTTGCCGCCGGTGTAGATGTCGGAGCCGTCGCCGCCACGGGTGACGATCATCGCGTCCACCATCTCCGCCAGCTGCTCCATGCTCATGCCGGTGCGATCGGCGGTCAGCTGCGCCTCGTAGTCATTGAACGCGGCATAGGTGGCGTTCTCCATGAAGCGCTTCAGGTCGTCGCCGTCGAACATCGGCAGGCCCTGGCCCGGGTCGAACATGAACGGGATGCCGGCATCGGCGAACTGCTGGGCGTGCTCGATCATGCCGTCACGGCCGTCCGGCGAGACGATGCCGACCTTGATGCCGTCGGCGTCGGTGACCTTCTGCTGGTGTGAGAAGCCCATCGCGCCCGGATGGAAGGCGGTGATCTGGTTGTCGTCCTGGTCGGTGGTGATGAAGGCCTGACCGGTGTAGGTGTCCCGCAGCTCCTTCACGAACTTGCGCGAGATGCCGTGCTTGTCCATCCAGTCGGCGTAGGGGGCGAAATCGCCGCCCACGGTGGCCATCACGGTCGGATCGGCGCCCAGCAGCTTCATGTTGTAGGCGATGTTGCCGGCGCAGCCGCCGAACTCGCGACGCATGTCCGGGACCAGGAAGGACACATTCAGCATGTGCACCTTGTCCGGGAGGATGTGGTTCTTGAAGCGGTCGGGGAACACCATGATGGTGTCGTAGGCCATGGACCCACAGATCAGAGCGGACATGTTGACTCCTTGCGTTGTTGAAGCGGTTCGGATGATGCCGATGTGGCGTCAAAACGGCCCTGCGGCGCGCGATTGCGGGGTGCGCGGCGCGTCTGCGGCGGGCCGGACGGTGCGCACAGGGTAAATATTTGGGCGCAAAACAACAAATCGGGGTCTCGCGCAACTCGCGATGAGGGGGGCGGGGCGCCGCCATGTGGGGGCCTTTGTGGCAGCATTGGGGTATTGCCGCGAGCGAGGGCCTGTCCGATGAAACCACGCATCCTGATCCCGATCCTGATCCTCCTGCTGTTGCTGCTGAGCCTGTGGTCGGCGGGTCTGGACGGCAACGGCGGCGGTCTGCTGCCGGGTGCGCCGGACAGCGGGGCGGCCCCGGCGGCTGAACCTCCGGCCCCGGTGGCGCGGGTAACGTCGATTCAGAAGTGAACGCCATCGTGGCTCCGGCCGCCGGTTCCGGCCGGCGTGAGGTCATCTTCCATGCGAGCGGGGTGACCCGGGTCTATCTCATGGGCGAGGTCACCATCCGGGCGCTGCGTGGGGTGGACCTGGAGGTCTACGCCGGCGAGCTGGTAGTGATGCTGGGCGCGTCGGGCTCCGGCAAGTCGACGCTGCTGAACATCATGGGCGGGCTGGATACCGCGTCCGAGGGCGAGGTGCGCTACCGCGACCAGGATCTGGCGCAGGCCTCCGAGCGCACGCTGACGGCCTTTCGCCGCGACCATGTGGGCTTCGTGTTCCAGTTCTACAACCTGATCGCCAGTCTGACCGCGCGCGAGAACGTGGCCATCGTCACCGAGATCTCGCGCGATCCGATGCCGCCGGAGGAGGCGCTGGCGCTGGTGGGGCTGGAGGACCGCATGGACCACTTTCCGTCGCAGCTCTCCGGCGGCGAGCAGCAGCGTGTGGCCATCGCCCGCGCGATCGCCAAGCAGCCGGCGGTGCTGCTGTGCGACGAGCCCACCGGCGCGCTGGACTCGCAGACCGGGATCCGCGTGCTGGAGGTGCTGGCGCACATCAACGAGCGGCTGAACACCACGGTCGCGATCATCACCCACAACGCGGTCATCGGCGAGATGGCCGACCGGGTAATCCATCTGCGCGATGGCCGGGTCGATTCCATCGAGGAGAACCCGCAGCGCGCGGACCCGGCCACCCTGCGGTGGTGACGCGTACCCGTGCGCACCCTGCATCTCAAGGTCCTGCGCGATCTCGCCCGGCTGCGCGGACAGGCGGCGGCGATCGCGCTGGTCATCGCCAGCGGGGTGCTGACCCTGGTGTTCTCGGTGATGGGCCATGACGCACTGAGCCTGACGCAGGAACGTTTCTACGCCGAGCGCCACTTTGCCGATGTCTTCGCCGAGGTGAACCGGGCCCCGCGGCGGGTCGCCGATCCGCTGCGCGAGATCCCCGGGGTGGCCGAGGTGGAGCCGCGGGTGCGCGCGCCGGCGCGGCTGGAACTGGACGGCTTCGACGACCCGATCCGTGGCCAGGTGCTGTCGCTGCCGGACGGGCGCCAGCCGGCCCTCAACCAGCTGCACCTGCGCGAGGGACGCCTGCCGGAACGGGCCCGCTCCGACGAGGTGGTGGTCAGCGACGGCTTCGCCGAGGCCCACGGGCTGGTCGCCGGGGACGCGCTGCGGCTGATCATCGGGGGGCGGCTGGTGGAGGTGCGCGTCAGCGGCATCGCACTGTCGCCTGAGTTCATCTACCAGGTCTCGCCGGGGCATCTGATGCCGGACTACGAGCGCTACGCGATCCTGTGGATGAACGAAAGCGCGCTGGCTGCCGCCTGGGGCATGGAAGGGGCGTTCAACAGCCTGAGCGTGAGCCTGCAGCGCGATGCCGACCGCGCGGCGGTGATCGACGCGCTGGACGTTGCCCTCGCGCGCTATGGCAGCACCGGCGCCCATGGCCGCGACGAGCTGTTCTCGCACGAGTTCGTCACCCTGGAGATCCAGCAGCTGGGCATCATGGCGGTGGTGGTGCCGGCGATTTTCCTGCTGGTCTCGGCGTTTCTGCTGCACGTGGTGATGGGGCGCATCATCCGCGGGCAGCGCGACCAGATCGCGATCCTCAAGGCGTTCGGCTACGGCAACCTCGCGATCGCGTGGCATTACGTGCTGCTGACGGCGCTGATCGTGCTGGCGGGCAGTGTCGCGGGGATCGCCCTGGGGGCGTGGACCGCGCACGCCCTGGTCGATCTGTACATGGAGTACTTCCGTTTTCCGGAGCTGAGCTTTCGCCTGCAGGGCTGGCTGGTGCTGCTGGCGCTGGGGGTGGCGATGGTTGCGGCCCTGCTGGGCACCCTGCAGGCGGTGTGGCAGGCGGTGCGCATGCAGCCGGCGGAGGCGATGCGCCCGCCGGCACCCGAACGCTTCCGTCGCGGCTGGCTGGAGGGTTCGGCGCTGATGCGGGGGCTGGGGCAGTCCTCCCGCATCATCCTGCGCAATCTCGCGCGCCACCGGCTCAAGGCACTGGCGTCGGTGATCGGGATCGGCCTGTCCGGCGGGCTGCTGCTGATCGGGGCCTATCAGCTGCAGGCGGTCAGCCACATGATCGACCAGCAGTACCGCATGACGCTGCAGATGGATGTCGACGTGGCGTTTACCGATCCGGTGCCGCCGCGGGTGGCGGGGGAACTGCGCCACGAGCCGGGCGTGCTGGCGGTGGAGACCTGGCGCAGTGCGCCGGTGCGCCTGCATGCCGGGGCGCGCAGCGAACGCATCGGGCTGTTGGGGATGGACCCGGAGCCGCGCCTGCGCCGTTTGCCCTCCGCGCAGGCCGGGGAGACCGGTCTGCCCGCCGCGGGCGTGGTGCTGACCGACTATCTCGCCGACCAGCTGGGGCTGGAGGCCGGCGATGCGCTGGAGATCGAGTTCCTGGAAGGTCGCCGGCGCACGGTCACCACGCAGCTGGCCGGCGTGGTCGACGAGCCGATGGGTACCGGGGCCTATATCCGGCGCGATGCGCTGCATCGGCTGAAGGGCGAGGGTCCGGCGGTGACCGGCGCCTGGCTGCTGGTCGACTCCGAATACGAAGACGCGCTGTATGCCTCGCTGTCCGAACAACCCGAGGTGGCCAGCGTGGAGCGGGTGCGCGAGGCCGAGGCCAACGTGCGCGAATACATGGAGGAAACGGTGCTCGCGTTCGCGGCGGTATTCGTGCTGCTGGCCGGGTCGATCGCCTTCGCGGTGACCTACAACAACGCCCGCATCGCGTATGCCGAGCGCGAACGCGAGCTGGCCACGCTGGAGGTGCTGGGCTATTCGCGGGCGCAGGTCAGCTGGGTCCTGCTGGGCGAGATCGCGCTGGTCAGCCTGGCCGCCATCCCGGTGGCCTGGGCCAGCGGTACCGGGTTCGCCTGGCTGCTGAACCAGGCCCTGACGCTGGAATTCGTGCGCCTGCCGTTCATCATCACGCCGCAGCTGTACGGCTTCGCCGCGCTGGGGGTCATCGTGGCCTCCACGCTGTCCGGCCTGCTGATCCTGCGCCGGCTGCGCGGCCTGGACCGCGTGCAGGCCCTGAAGGCCGCGGAATGACCCGCGGTGTCCGGAACGCTCGTCTGCGGCGCGCGAGCGCGGGATCTGCGAGACTGAGGAAATGGCGTTGAAGAAGCGAATCACGGCGGGACTGGTGGTGCTGGCGGGGGCGGCCGCGCTGGTGTGGGCGCTGAGCCCGCGGCCGGTCGCGGTGGCGGTCAGCGAGGTGGAGTCCGGGCCGTTCACCGAGACCCTGCGCGAGGAGGGGCGCACGCGGCTGCGCGATACCTGGGAGGTGTCGGCGCCGATCGCGGGGTTCCTGCATCGCGTGCACCTGGAAGAGGGCGATGCGGTAGCCGCCGGCGATGAACTGTTCCGCATGGAGCCGCTGCCGGCGCCGGGGCTGGATGCGCGCTCGCGCGAGCAGGCCCGCGAGCACCTGGCCGCGGCACGCTCGCGTCTGCAGGGGGCGCGGGCCAGCCTCGAGGAACTGCGGGCCGAGGCGCGGCTGGCGGAATCGGAGTACCGGCGTCACCGCGAACTGTTCGAGGACGGGGCAGTGTCCGCCAGCGACCTGGAGCGGGTGGAGACCCGGCGTGATCGTGCCCGCTCGGCGGTGGAGGCGGGCGAGTCGGCGGTGGAGGTCGCACGCAGCGAGGTCGAGGCGGCGCGGGTGGTCCTCGACATCGCCACCGGCGAACGCAGCGAGGACGAAACCGAATCGCTGGCCGTGCGTGCGCCGGTCGGCGGCGTGGTGCTGCACCGGCATCGCTGCTGCGAAGGCTCGGTCGCGGCCGGCGAACCGGTACTCGAGCTCGGGGACCCGGCGGATCTGGAGGTGCAGGTGGACCTGCTGTCGATGGATGCGGTGCGGGTAACGCCGGACATGCGTGTGCGTCTGACCGACTGGGGCGGCGATGAGGCGCTGGAGGCCCGGGTGCGCCGGCTTGAGCCGGCCGGCTTCACGCGGACCTCGGCGCTGGGGGTGGACGAGCAGCGCGTGCCGGTCCTGCTCGAAGTGGATGCGGAAGAGGCCCGCAAGGCGGGGCTGGTGGTGGGCTACCACGTGGAGGCCGAGTTCCTGCTGTGGGAAGGCGAGGACGTGTTGCAGATCCCCACCAGTGCCCTGTTCCGCGAGGACGGGGAATGGGCGGTGTTCGTGGTGGAGGAAGGCCGGGCGCAGCCGCGCCGGGTCGAGGTCGGCCGCCGCAGCAACTTCACCACGCAGATCCGCGAGGGTCTGGAGGCCGGGGACCGGGTGGTGACCCGCCCCGGGGATCATGTGGAGGCGGGGGCCCGGGTGGCCCCCGACTGAATGCGGGTGTGCTGAGTCCGGGCGTGGCCGTCAGGCCTTGCCCTGCAGCTGCGGGATGACCGCCTCGTTCTCCAGGGTGGAGGTGTCCGAGGTGATCTCCTCGCCCTTGGCGATGGAGCGCAGCAGGCGCCGCATGATCTTGCCGGAACGGGTCTTGGGCAGGCCGTCGGCGAAGCGGATGTCGTCGGGCTTGGCGATCGGGCCGATCTGCTCGCCCACCCATTCGCGCAGTTCCTTGACCATCTTTTCGGCTTCCTCGCCGGTCAGGCGGTCACTCTGGAGGATGACGAAGGCGACGATGGCCTCGCCCTTCACATCGTGTGGACGGCCGACCACCGCGGCTTCGGCGACTTCCTGGTGGGCCACCAGTGCGGATTCGACTTCCATGGTCCCCATGCGGTGCCCGGAGACGTTGAGGACGTCGTCGATGCGGCCCATGATCCAGAAGTTGCCTTCCGCGTCGCGGCGCGCGGAGTCGCCGGCGAGGTAGTACTTGCCGCCGAACTTGGGCCAGTAGGTGTCCTTGTAGCGCTGGTCGTCGCCCCACACGGTGCGCAGCATGGACGGCCAGGGCTTCTTGATGACCAGGTAGCCGCCCTCGTCGGCGCCCAGGCTGTTGCCGTCCTCGTCCACTACGTCGGCGTCGATACCCGGAAGGGCGCGGGTGCAGGAGCCCGGGACCAGGGTGGTGGCGCCGGGGATCGGGGCGATCATGTTGGCGCCGGTCTCGGTCTGCCACCAGGTGTCCACGATGGGGCAGCGCTCGCCGCCGACCTCGCGGTAGTACCACATCCACGCCTCGGGGTTGATGGGTTCGCCCACGGTGCCCAGCAGGCGCAGTTTCGACAGGTCGTACTGCTCGGGCAGCTCGGGGCCGGCCTTCATCAGCGCGCGGATGGCGGTGGGGGCGGTATAGAACACGGTCACGCCGTGGTCCTGGCACATCTTCCACCAGCGCCCGGCGTCCGGAACGGTGGGCACGCCCTCGTAGACCACCTGCGTCGCGCCCACCGCCAGCGGGCCGTAGGCGACGTAGGTGTGGCCGGTGATCCAGCCGACGTCGGCAGTGCACCAGAAGATATCGTCGCCCTGCAGATCGAACACCCATTCGTTGGTGATGATCGCGCCCAGCAGGTAGCCGGCGCTGGAGTGCTGGATGCCCTTGGGCTTGCCGGTGGAGCCGGAGGTGTAGAGCAGGAACAGCGGGTGTTCGGATTCCACCCATTCCGGTTCGCAGTCGACCGATTCGCCGTCCACCGCCTCTTCCCACCAGACGTCGCGGCCTTCGTGCATGGTCACGTCGTTGCCGGCGCGCCGGCAGACGATGACCTTCTCGACCTCGGCGGGGTTGCTGGCCAGCGCCTTGTCCACGCCCGCCTTCAGGCCCACGACCTTGCCGCCGCGCTCGCCGCCGTCGGCGGTGATGATGACGGTGGCGCCGGAGTCCACCACGCGGTCGCGCAGCGCATCCGCGGAGAAGCCGCCGAACACCACCGAGTGGATCGCGCCGATGCGGGCGCAGGCCTGCATGGCGATCACGGCCTCGGCGTTCATGGGCATGTAGATGACCACGCGATCGCCCTTCTCCACGCCCATGCCCTTGAGGGCATTGGCCAGCTTGCCGACCTCGTTGTAGAGCTCGCGGTAGGTGAGGTTGCGGGTATCGCCGTTTTCGGCCTCGAAGCGGATCGCGGTCTTGTTGCCGCGGGCCTCCAGGTGGCGGTCGATGCAGTTGTAGGAGACGTTCATGCGCCCGTCGGCGAACCAGCGGAAATGCGGGGCGTTCGAGCTGTCCAGGCCCTCGGTGAAGTCGGTCTGCCAGTCGATCTTCTGCCGGGCCAGATCGCACCAGAACCCCTCGTAGTCGGCCCGCGCCTTGTTGTGCAGGGCCTCCACGTCCTCCGGCTTCAGCCGGGCGTTCGCGGTGAATGCCGCCGGCGGATCGAAATGGCGGGTCTCGGTCAGGGTGGACTCGATGGTGTCGCTCATGCGGGCCTCCATGTTCTGCGTGGTTCCAGCGGATTCGTCGGGGTTGGGTCTCACGGGCGCGAGGATAGCATGCCTGCCGGCCGTGTCCGGCCTACCAGAGCCGTCGCGGCCGGAACAGCACGCGTCCCAGCGGCAGCTCGCCCGTCGGATCGCGTTCGGCGATCAGCGCGGCGAACAGTTCGGCGGCCCCGAGTGCGTCCAGCAGGGCGTCGTGGGTGCGCCGGGCGGGCAGATTGTATTGGCCGCGCAGTACGTGCAGCCGCAGCCCCCGGGCCGGGATCGGGCGGCCGGCGCGCCGCCGCGAGGTTTCGGCCAGACGCAGGGTGTCGACCACCGCCAGTGGGGGGCGCGTGCCATAGTGACGTTCGCAGGCGCGGGCCAGAAAGCCCAGCTCCAGGGCTGCGTGATGGGCGATCAGAACGCGGCCGTCGAGGGCCCGGAACAGCGCATCCAGGGCCTCGCCGGGCGTGCCGCCGGTCGCTGCCCGGTGGTCGGTGATGCCATGGATCACCGCACTCTGTTCCGGTACCTCGCGTTGCGGTCGTACCAGTACGTGTCCGGCGGTCGCCAGGTCGATGCTGGTGCCATCCAGCGCCACCCAGCCAATGCTCAGGATGGCGTCGCGTTGCGGGTCCAGACCGGTGGTCTCGATGTCCACCGCGAGAAAGCGGGTGCGGGCTACCGGCTGTGCCGGGGCGGGCGGCGGCGTGCTCAGGCAGTCCCGCAGCGCCCCGGCGGGGGCCTGGCTCCGGGCGTGGTCTCGTGCACGGCAGAAGCGCCAGTAGCCCGGCGCCAGCCAGAACGCGGCGCGACCGGGGGCGCAGGCCTCGCGTTGCGGGGCGGCGGCGCGGGTCATACCTCGCCTTCGCCTCCCAGGGCCGCCCGGGTGGCTCGATCCACGCGCACGAAGGCGGCCTTCAGCCGGCTGCGTTCCAGCCCGGAGAGTTCCGTCGGGTCCACGTGGTTGTCCGGGGCTTCGCCGGCGGCGATCCGTCGCGCCTGATGGCGGGCCCGGACCCCGGCAATGAAGCGGAATGCCTCTTCCAGCTCCCGGGTACTGTCCGGGTCGAGGACCCCGGCGTGAGCGGCGGCGCGCAGGCGTTCCAGGGTCCCGCGGGCATCGGCTCCGGCGCGCAGGGCGCAGACCCGCGCCAGGGCCACCACCGGCAGCAGGCCGCGTTTCTTCAGGTCCAGGGCCGGAGTGTGCTCGCCATCGTGTTCGAGCACGAAGCGGCGGAAAAAACCCAGCGGGGGGCGTACTTCGCGGGCCTGCACCGCCATGGCCGTGTGCGCCGCCTCGTGGCGGCAGCCGTCGTCCAGCGCCTGCTCCCGCAGGGGCGTGAAGAGATCGCCACGGCCGTGGATTACCCGCAGGTCGAGGTAATGCGCGGCCAGGCGGGCCTCCTGCGCGTCCGGCCGGGTGAAGACGCGCCGGAAGGTTTCCTGCCAGGTGCTGGCGGGGCCGCGCCAGGCCGCGTGGGTGGGATCGACGCCGCCCGGGCAGCGCCGGATGCCGCAGGCGTCCAGCCCGTCGGTGACCTCGCGCGCCAGTTCGGCGAACCAGTCGTCGGCGTCGTTCGGGGCACCGTCGTCCCAGATGAGAGCCGTGTCCTGGTCGGTATGGGCCAGCTGTTCGTGGCGGCCCTGGCTGCCGCTGGCCAGCCAGGCCCATGCGGCCGGAGCGGGCCCCAGACGGGCTTCGGCCAGTTCGATCAGGCATCGGGTCAGGGTGTCGACCACCAGCGTGATTACCTGCGCGGTGCGCAGGGCGTCCACTCCGGCCTCGGTGAGCCGGACCTGAAGGCGGGCCAGGGCCTGCATGTGCTGGCACAGTTCTTCCTGCGAGCCGGCCCGGCGCAGGTCACGGATCAGATGCACCGCGCTGGTGCCCTGGTGCCGGATCAGGTCGGTCCCGGAGAGGATGCCGGCCAGACGGCCTCCGCCCGGTTCCACCACTGGCAGGTGATGGATGTCGCGGCGTGCCATCTCCAGCAGAGCCTCGAAGACCGGGGTTTCTCCGGTAACGGTGACCAGATGCCGGGCCATGCACTGATGCACCGGGGTGTCCGCGGGCAGGCCCTGCGCCAGGGCATGGCGCAGGTCGGTATCGGTGAGCAGGCCGGCGGGTCGGTCCGGGTCTTCGGCCGTGTGCAGGACCAGGGCCGAGACATCCGCGTCGGTCATGAGCCGGGCCGCCTCGCGCAGCGAGATGTCCGACTGCCCCTGCAGAACCTGCGGGCTCATCAGGGTGGAGACCGGCGTGGTCAGCAGGGCGTCCGGTCCGCCCTCGGTGGCGTGCATCACCGCGTTCTCGCCGTCCGGTGCCACCGGCGCGCCCGGGGTACGCAGGAAATCAGCCAGTTCCGGATGACGGGTCGCGAGGTCCTCGGCGCGGGGCCCGGGAAGGTGATAGACCAGTGCGTCCTCGGTCACGCGTCCGTGCTCACCGGCCACTCCGCTTCCCCAGGCGCCGTCGGCGACCCGGGCCACGTCGCCTTCGCCCAGCCGGTCGTGCAGCCGGTCGCCGGCGTCCAGCAGGTCGATGGCGCCGGTGTGCACGATCCACAGCCCGTCGCTGTCCCCTTCGGGCGGGAACGGCGCGCCGTGGCGCAGGTAGCGCAGGGTCAGGCGGCGCACCATCGCGGAGCGGGTCTCCGCGGACAGCTCCGCGAGATCCGGCGACTGATCGAGGAATTCGCGGATCTCGTCGAGTTCGGCGTTCATCCCGGTACTCCGTGGATGGCTGGCTGGGGTGTCGCGAGGATCGTCCGCAAGCCCACCCGCGTGGATTTGCGGACGATCCCCGAGAGAAATACCTCGGGGATCGTCCCGGGCCCGGCCTGGTGGCCGGCCCCGGAAGCGGATCCCAGGAACGGATCAGTCGGCGCGCGGCACGCGCACGCTTTCCACCAGGTCCTGGATGTCCTTCGGCGGCGGAGCGGTCATCTTCATCACGATGAAGGCGGTGATGAAGTTCAGGGCCGCACCGATGGGACCGAAGCTGGAGGGGTTGATCCCGAAGATCCAGCCCTCCGGCGTGTCCGGCAGCATGGCGGTCTCGGGGAAGAAGAACCAGCCCTTGTACATGAAGATGTACAGCAGGGTGCTCACCAGACCCACCAGCATGCCGGTGATCGCGCCTTCGCGGTTCATCTTCTTCATGAAGATGCCCATCATCAGGGTCGGGAACAGCGACGCGGCCGCGAGTCCGAAGGCCAGTGCCACCACCTCGGCCGCGAAGCCCGGTGGATTGAGCCCGAGATAGCCGGCGAACAGGATGGCGACGGCCATCGATATGCGTCCGGCCAGCAGCTCGCGCTTCTCGCTGATCTTCGGCGTGAAGACCCCCTTGAGCAGGTCATGCGAGATGGCCGAGGAGATCGCCAGCAACAGCCCGGCCGCGGTGGACAGGGCCGCCGCGATCCCCCCGGCCGCCACCAGGGCGATGACCCAGCCCGGCAGACCGGCGATCTCGGGGTTGGCCAGCACCATGATGTCGCGGTCCAGCTCGACGATCTCGCTGCCTTCCCAGCCGTATTCCTCCTCGGCCATGGCGGCGAATTCTTCGTTCTCGTCGTTGTAGTACTGGATCACGCCGTCGTCGTTCTTGTCCTCGAACTCCAGCAGGCCGGTCTGTTCCCAGCGCTCCATCCAGGCTGG
Organism: Thioalkalivibrio sp. ALR17-21; assembly: GCF_000420185.1. Classification (NCBI taxonomy): domain Bacteria; kingdom Pseudomonadati; phylum Pseudomonadota; class Gammaproteobacteria; order Chromatiales; family Ectothiorhodospiraceae; genus Thioalkalivibrio; species Thioalkalivibrio sp. ALR17-21. The sequence goes on from NZ_ATUL01000005.1 coordinate 129,785, forward strand.
CTTGTCCTCATAGGCCAGGTGGCCTTCCTCGGTGCCGATCTCGCCCGGATGCACGGTGTTGACCAGGTTCCAGATGGCCATCGCACCCACCGCCGGCGCGGTGGTGTAGAGGATGCCGATGAAGACCAGCGCCCAGCCGGCCGACTTGCGGGCATCCCGCACGCGCGGGACGGTGAAGAAACGGATGATGACGTGCGGCAGGCCCGCGGTACCGATCATCAGCGCCAGGGTCAGCAGGAACATGTTGAGCATGCTCATGCCGCCCTCGGTGGCGGTGTACTGGGTGAAGCCCAGCTCCACCATGGTGTTGTCCAGCGCTTCCAGCAGGTAGGTGTCGGAGCCCTGCAGGGTCGACCCCAGGCCCAGCTGCGGGAGCGGGTTGCCGGTCAGGGTGATCGCAATGAAGATCGCCGGCACCGTGTAGGCGAAGATCATGATCACGTACTGCGCGATCTGGGTGTAGGTGATGCCCTTCATCCCGCCGAGTACGGCGTAGATGAACACCACTGCCATCCCGGCGACCAGGCCCACTTCCAGCTGCACCTCGAGGATGTTGGAGAAGGCGATCCCGACGCCGCGCATCTGCCCGATCACGTAGGTGATGGACATCGCCAGCAGCGAGATCACGGCCACCACGCGGGCCGGCTTGGAGTAGAACCGGTCGCCGATGAATTCGGGCACCGTAAACTTGCCGAACTTGCGCAGATAGGGGGCCAGCAGCAGGGCCATCAGCACGTAGCCGCCGGTCCAGCCCATCAGATAGGCACCCCCGGTGAAGCCGAGGAAGGCGATCAGGCCGGCCATGGAGATGAAGCTGGCCGCGGACATCCAGTCGGCCGCCGTGGCCATGCCGTTGGCGACCGGGTGGACGCCCTTGCCCGCCACGTAGAATTCGCTGGTCGAGCCGGCGCGGGCCCAGATCGCGATCCCGATGTAGATCGCGAAGGTGATGCCGACCACGATCAGGCTGAGAGTCTGTTGATCCATGGCCGGATTACTCCTCGTCGACGTTGAACTTGCGGTCCAGCACGTTCATGCGCCAGGCATAAACGAAGATCAGGACGATGAAGGTGTAGATCGAGCCCTGCTGGGCGAACCAGAAGCCCAGCGGATACCCGCCCAGATGGATGTTGTTCAGTGGCGCGGCGAGCAGGATGCCGAGCACGAACGACACGAAGAACCAGATGCCGAGGCAGATCGCCAGAAGGCGAAGGTTCGCCTTCCAGTACGCCTCGCGACTGAGGTCTTGCGACATGGTGTTGCTCCTCTTTTCGTAGGTATGGCGCTGTGGTGGCCTCACAGCTGGTACTGCACCGCGAGCTGCCCCTGCAGCTTGCGGGCCTGGCGGAAGGATTCCTTGAGCACCCGTCCCTCCAGGGCGCCCAGTTCTTCCGGCCGGATGCGGCTGTCGTCCTCGCGGCCCTCGCGCAGGGCCTTCTGCTGCGCGCGCAGGCGCAGCATCTGCAGATAGCGCAGGGCCGCGTGATAGTCGGCGGCATCGCCGGGGCGCATGGCCTCGGCGCTGACCGCCTGATCCATGCGCTCGTGGCTGCCGGTGGCCGGCAGTTCGGCGGCCAGTGCGATCACCCGTGCGCCGTCGACGAACGGGGTCAGGCCCTGTTTCTTCACGTCGATGCCCTCGGCCCCGGCGCGGATCTCGCCGAACAGACCCAGCGGCGGGCGGAAGGCCTGCTGGTTGGCGGCCATCTGCCGGCGAAAGCGCGAGTTGTAGGCGGTCTTCTGCAGCAGGAAGGTGCGTAGCGCCTCCACCGGCGAGGCGTCGCCGTCCACCGCGCGCAGGTCGAAGAAGATGGTGCTCTTGAGCAGGTGTTCCGGGGTGCCCTGTTCGATCCAGCGGGTGAAACGGGCCTCCCATTCCGGGCCGCTGAGGCAGCACTCCGGATTGCCGGCCATAATGTTGCCGGGGCACAGGGTGAAACCGCACTCCGCCAGCGCCCGGTTGGCGGCCTGCGCCCAGGGCAGCAGGCGCGCGCGGACGGCGTCCTCCTCGCCCGGCTCGGCATCGAACAGGATGCCGTTGTCCTGGTCGGTGATCAGCGCCTGCTCCTCGCGCGCCTGCGAGCCGAACGCCAGCCAGGTGAAATCGATGCCCTCGATGTCGTACTGCGGGCGCAGCAGGGCCAGCACCCGGCGGGTCGCGTGTTCGTTCAGGCGAGTGATCAGGCGCAGGACCTGGTCCGCCTCGGCGCCCTGGGTGATCACCGCCTCCACCAGCCGCGGGACCTGGCGCAGGCGCGCGGCGATCTCGTCGACCGCGGTCGCCTGGCGGATCTCGCGCACCAGCCCGTCCAGGGTCAGCGGCTGGCGGGTGAGCAGGTCGCGTTCGCCCAGCACCCCGGTCAGGCGGCCGTCGCGGACCACGCACAGGTGGGTCATCCCGTGCTCGGTCATCGCCTCGATGCCCTCGAAGCCCGGGGCGTTCTCCTCCAGCGCGACCGGGTCCGGGGTCATCACCGCGCGCACCGGCGTATCCAGCCCGACCCCTTCCAGGGCCACTCGGTTGAGCAGGTCATGCAGGGTGAAGATGCCCACCGGTGCGGCCTGGTCGTCCACCGCGACGATCGATCCCACCCGCTGGTCGCGCATGGTGGTCAGGGCCTCGCGCAGCGGGGTGTCCGGGCGGCAGGTGACCGGTTCGCGCGCCAGGCGCAGTGCCAGCGGGGTGTTCAGCTGGCCGCCGCCGGCCGCGTCATGACTGGCGAGGCTGTCGAGGCCCTGATGCAGGCGGTCCAGCAGGTTGGCCAGACGCCGCGTGCAAAAGTCGTTGAATACCCGCGAGCGGGCCCGCAGGCGGTCGAAATCCTCAAGGCTCAGTTCCAGGCACAGGGTGTCCTCCGCCGCGCGATGCACGGTATGCACCGCGCGGCGGCCGAGCAGGGCCCCGATCGGGAAACACTCGCCGGGGATCAGCTCCCAGGCGTTCCCGGAGAGCTGTTCGTCCTCGCTCGGGCTCTCCCCGCGGATGCGTCCCTGACGGATGATGTGGAAGCGCTGCGCCGGGCCCGCTTCCGGGTCGGTGATGCGCGCCCCCTGTTCGTAGAAGCGCGTCTGCAGACGCGGCAACAGGAATTCCAGCGCCTCGGCCTCGAGCTGGTCGAAGGGCGCGTGGGCGCTGAGGAACTCGCGGGTGCTGTCGAGGGCGTCGGACATCGTGTCGGCTGCGGGAATCGGCGTCCCGCGCCCGATGCAAGTCGCGGGCCAGTGATTCCGGGCTTGTAAAAACAGTGGCTTGTGAAGCAGAAGGGGGTTACGGGTGTTACGCCACGTAACACCCGTCGTTACGCCGCGTAACGGCCCGTAACGGCCCGGCGTAACACCCCGGTTGACCCCCTCGCGGGGGGTATCGATGATGGGAGCCCGTCCCACAGCCACCGGAAGGTCCCCATGCGCCGCTTCGTGCTGGACACCAGCGTCTTCACCAACCCGCACGTCTCGGCGCAGTTCGGCGAGACCCCCGAGGCGGTCCTGCAGCAGTTTCTCCGGCTCGCGCGCGACTGCAGCGCGGAGTTCTACATGCCGCTGTCGGTCTACGAGGAATTCCGCACCATGCGCGACCTCGAGCCGCTGGCCGCCGATTTCGAGACCGTGGTGTGGGTCCGTTCGCCGCGGCGTTTCGCGCTGACCCTGCCCAGCGACATCCTCTACGAATTCATCGACGAGGTGCGCACCCGGATCGACCGGGGCCTGCGCATCGCCGAGGAGCACACCCGCGAGGCCGGCGCGGCCGAGTCCCTGCGCCCCGAGCTGATCACCCAGCTGCGCGAGCGTTTTCGCGAGGCGATGCGCAAGGGCCTGGTGGATTCGCGCGAGGACGTGGACGCGGTGCTTCTGGCGATGGAACTGGATGCCGAACTGGCGACCGCCGATCAGGGGATGCGCAAGCTGGGCAATCGCATGGGGGTCAAGCTGGTGACCGCCGAATACCTCGCCGGCGTGATGCAGAACCTTGCCGAGGGCGCGGGTTTCACGCGGGGCTTGTCCGCGGGGTCGTGACAGCCAATACTGGGCCCTGGTCCCCCTGCTGGATGGTCGCCGCGTCCATGAACCGCCGTACCCCTGCCCTGCTGGCAATCCTGCTGCTCGCGCTGCTTCCGGCCATTCCCGGGGGCGCGTTCGCCTCCGAGTACGAGTATCTGCCCACCCCGCTGAAATCCGCGATCGATGCGCAGGGCCTGCCACCCGGGTCCGTGGGGCTCTGGATCCAGCGCGCCGGGGACAATGCCGTGCTCGCGCAGCTTAATGCCGACCGGCTGTTCAACCCGGCTTCCACACTCAAGCTGGCGACCTCGCTGGCGGCGCTGGACCAGCTGGGGCCGGACTACACCTGGAAGACCGAGCTGTGGGCCGTCGGCGAGCTGCGCGAGGGGGTTCTGGACGGCGACCTGGTGGTGCGCGGCACCGGCGACCCCGGCATGGTCAATGAGGAGCACTGGCGCATGCTCGGGCAGCTGCGTCAGGCGGGCGTGGAACGCATCGCCGGCGACGTGATCCTGGACGCCTCGCATTTCGACGTGGGGCCGCAGGATCCTTCCGTGTTCAACGGGAAGCCGCTGCGGGCGTATAACCAGGGCGTGTACGCCCTGCACGTGAACTCCAACGCCCACCGCATTCGTGTGCGGCCCGGGCGCAATGGCGAGGCCGTCCGGGTGAGCCTGGATCCCCCACTTCCGGACGTGGAGATCGACAACCGGCTGCGGCCCGGGCGTGGTCGTTGCGGTGACTTTCAGCGCGGGATCGAGATCGATGCCGACCGCAGCAACGGACGCCTGACGCTCAGGGGCGAGTATCCCGTGCATTGTGGTGAATACGAATTGCTGCGTTCGGTAACCGAGCCCGAACGCAATCACGCCGGGCTGTTCCGTCTGCACTGGTCGCAATGGGGCGGGGAGCTGGACGGCGAGATCCGCCCGGGGCGCATGACGCCCCTGCAGGAGGAGCCCCTGGTGACGCACCGCTCGCGGCCGCTGGCGGACCTGATCCGGGTCTCCAACAAGTGGAGCTCCAACGTGATGACCCGGCATCTGATGCTGAGTCTGGGCGCGGAGCGCCACGGCGCCCCGGTGACCAAGGAGCGTTCGCGTCAGGCACTGCTGCAGGCCCTGCGCGAGCTGGACGTGAACCCCGGTGGCATGCGGGTGGACAATGGTTCGGGGCTGTCGCGTGACGCACGCATGTCGCCGTACCAGCTGGGGCAGATCCTCAAGGCCGGGTGGGAACATCCACTGCGGCCCGAGTTCCAGTCCTCGCTGGCCCTGGCCGGGGTCGACGGCACCCTGCGCAACCGCTTCAACAACGGGGCCGAACGCGGGCACATGCATCTGAAGACCGGACACCTGCGCGAGGTCTCCGCCGTGGCCGGCTACGTGCGTACGCAGAGCGGGGATGACGTGCGCGTCGTTCTGCTGGTGAACGACCCGCGCGCCCATATCGGGCCGGGGCGCAGCCTGCAGGAGGCCGTTCTCGGCTGGGTGCGCGCGCTGTAACCGGTGCGGTCAGGGCGTCCGGTCAGCAGTCCGGTGCGTCGTCGTCTTCCGGTGCGTCGTCGTCTTCCGTTGCGTTCCCCGGGGCCACCGGACACACCTGCCAGCGTGACAGGATGGGCGACCGTGATACCCGAACCTCCAGTTCGGCCAGCCACAACGCGATCATGCGGTTGGAATTGTGGCGCAGGCTGTACGGAATCGGGTGCCGCACGAACGCCATGTCCCACACGGCCATCTCGCGCCGGTCGTCCTGCCCCGTGCGCCACAGTTCTTCCAGATCCTCGCGCAGTGCGGCGGCCTCGTCGGCATCGACCGTGAGGGCAAGCACCTCGCGCACCGGGACCCGGAGGTCACGTCGCAGGGCTTCTTCCGGATGGTCGCCGGCAAGCACCTGGCGTCCCAGCGCGGCCCGGGTCGGCCAGGCCAGCGCGGCCAGCGCGCTGAAGGGCCCGGTACGGCGTTCGGCATAGAACCGCCAGTCCCCGTAGGAATAACGCAGCCAGTGCCGGCCGTCCGCGTCCGGCAGCAGCAGACTGCTGTGTCGTCCATGGTCGATGATCAGCACCTGTGTCGCGGGGTCCGGATCGGGAGGCGGCTGCACCTGTACCGGTGCGCAGCCGGCGAATGCCACCACCAGCAGGACCAGGAGAACGGTCCGGGGGGCGCGGAGGTACGGGACAGCGGGCCGGGGCATGGGTCGCTCGCGGTTTCCGTCAGTGACGTTCCAGCTTGCCCAGTTCGCTCAGGATGGACTGCACCAGGTTCTCGCCCTGCGGACCCATGCCCTGACACAGCACCTCCGGATCGCGTTCGCCATCCACCAGGCGCTTGGCGATGCCGCCCAGGCGGGCCATGTCGCCGCCCGCGCGGGTCATCTGTTCGGCCATCTGCGACAGCCAGTGCAGCGACTGCGGATCGCCGCGGGATGCTCCGTGGATCATCTGGGCAAGGCCCGGCGCGGCCTGCGCGGCATCGGCGGTCTGGTTCGGGTCCGGCAGCGTGGCCGGGTCCTGCAGGCCGGTGAGAATGGACGAAAGAATGGTGTTGTCTTCCTCGTCCAGACCGTTCAAAAGAGACGGGTCGCGCTGGCCGTCCAGCACCTGACGGATGCGGGCGACCAGGTCCGTCCAGCCGCCCTGGATCGCCTGTTCCAGGACGGGCTCCAGCTCCTGTCGGCTCTGCGGGTTCTGGCAGGCCTGCACCACCAGATGGATCAGCGTGGCATGGGCCTGCCGGATCTGCTGCGCGCGCGGCGAATCCTGCATCGTGGGAATCCTTGCTTTCCGGGGGTTTGTGCGAGGGTAGCATGTGCGTTCGCACGGAGCGTGGGGCACAATGGCCCCGGGACGCCCCGGGGAAAGGCCCGGGGCTCCGGAAGCAACGCCGGCGGCGCGCCGGAGCGAAAAAAGGTGACAGCGGTGGAAGAACAGACGGCAGTCGGGCTGTGGGTGGCCCTCGGCATCCTGGCGATCGTGGTGGCGGCGCTGGTCGGCTTCTGGGTCGGTCGGGTGACCAGCGATGAACGCAAGCTGATCCGTCAGCTGGAAGAAGAGCTGGATCAGCGCATGCAGGAGCTCACGCGCTACCGCTCGCAGGTGAACGATCATTTCGACCGTACGGCCACGCTGTTCGCCAGCATGGCGGGCACCTACCGCGATCTCTATCACCATCTGGCGCAGAGCGCCGAGGAGCTGGCCGACAAGCCCACCCGCGAACGCCTGGAGGATCGGGCGGGCAAGATGCTGGCGAACACCCACCAGCGCGATTTCGATCCCGGTCAGGGCGGCGGCGAATCTTCGGAGTCGGGCGACCGGGGCCCGCAGGAGTCCGGACGCCTGTCCGATGCCTCCGATCCGGAAGAGGCCGGGCAGCGCGAGCGCCGGTCCGATCCGGAGCGCCCGCGCCCCGATTGAGCCGCTCCCGGTCCAGCCCCGGAACCGACCCGTGCGGATCCCGGGCTACCGGCGCGAGAGCTCGGCCCGGATCTGGTTGTCCAGGTTCTCGATCCAGCGGTTGTAGTTCGGGTGGATCTCGCCGTTGGTGTGGTTGAGGTTCGTGCTGTCCTTGTAGTCGATGCGGTACTGCCCGGCGGAATACGGGATCTCCACCACGGCCGTGTGATCGCGCACGCGGATTGCCCCTTCCATCACGCCCGGTTCGACCTCCTCCATGCGCCAGCCGAGCCGTGCGCCGGCATCGCGGATTGCCTGCGACATCACCTCGGCACCGGGACGTTCGCCCTGCGCATTGGTGATGGTGGTGTCGCTGACGTTATACACGGGGGCGGTGCCCCGGCAGCCGGCGATCAGGAAGAGGCCGGCGATGATCACCAGGATCAGGGTTCTGTATCGCATGGTTCCCTCCGGGATCTGTTTGTACATCGCATGGGATCCTTGAGTGTAGGGCGAGGATCAGGGGCTTTCCACGGGGTCTTCGACGGTCGGCCGGCGCAGGGAGCGCCACAGCCCGAGCGGGCGCATCCCGCGGCGCAGCAGATGACCGGCGACCATGAAGATGATGCGCAGGGTGTCGGCCGCCGGCCGGAAATGGCTGGGGCGGCGATCCTCGGGATAGATGCAGCGTACCGGTACCAGACGCGCCGGAAAGCCGTGCCGTTCGGCCGCGATCAGCGCCTCGCTCTCGAACACGAACGAGCGGCCGCGCCCGTGGGGGATGCGCATCTGCCGCAGCAGATCGGCGGGGTACAGGCGAAAGCCCGACTGCGAATCGCGCAGCGGCTGCGCCGAGGCCCAGCCGATCCAGAAATCCGCGACCCGGTTGCCGAACAGGCGCAGCGGCGGGGTGCTTTCGCGTTCCTTCAGCCGGGCACCGAGGATCAGGTGGCGGGGTTGTTCCCGCCACGCGGCGATCAGCGCCGGGATCTCCTTGGCGTCGTGCTGGCCGTCGCCGTCCAGGGTGACGACCGCGTCGGCGCCCTCGGCCACCGCCTGCTGCATCCCGGCCCACAGGGCACCGGCCTTGCCGCGGTTGGGTTCCAGGCGCAGGACCTCGGCATGGGTGGCCGCCAGGGTGGCGGTGTCGTCGGCGGAGCCGTCGTCCACCACCAGTACCCGATCGACCTGCTCCCGCGTGGCGGCGGCCACCGCCTCGATGGTCGCGGCCTCGTTGTGGGCCGGGATCACGGCGAACACGACGGGCTCGGTCATGGTTGCGCGGTCCGGGGCATCAGGCCAGAGCACCGTTGATGCCGATGACCTGCCCGGAGACGTAGCCGGCGGCCTCGGAGGCGAGATAGCCCACCAGCCCGGCGACCTCGGCGGGCTCGCCGGCGCGGCGCATGGGCACCATGCGGCGGATGGTGTCGGCATCGAACGCGGATTCGCTCATCGGGCTCTCGATGATCCCGGGCGCGACCGCGTTGGCGGTGATGCCGCGGCTGGCGACCTCCTGGGCCAGCGACTTGATCGCCCCGTGGAGCCCGGCCTTGGCGGCGGCATAGTTGGCCTGGCCGCGGTTCCCGGTGACACCGGCCACCGAGGTCACCGCGATGACCCGGCCCCAGCGGGTGGTGATCATCGGTAGCAGCGCCGGCTGGATCACGTTGTAGAAGCCGTGCAGCGAGACCTCCAGCGGTCGGCGCCACTGTTCCGGGGTCATGCCGGCCAGCGGGGCATCGTCGTGGATCCCGGCGTTGTGCACCAGGATCTGGAACGGGCCGCGGGCGATCTCGGCCTCCAGCGCCGCGCGGGTGGCGTCGGCGTCGGTGATGTCGAAGCCCAGCACCTCGGCCCGCCCGCCGTCGGCGCGGATCTGTTCGGCAATGCTCGTGGCGGCGTCGGTATTGCGGTTGGCATGGACGAAGACCTCGCAGCCGGCGGCGGCGAGATCCCGGGCGATGGCCGCGCCGATGGCGCCGCTGCCGCCGGTGACGAGTGCGCGTCGCGTCATGGGGTTTCTCCGGATTCCAGGATGACCGTGGCGCGGGCCGCCAGCAGGCGTTCGCCGCCGGCTTCCACGGCGAGATCGTAGATCGAGCTGTGGGCGTCGGCCATCACCCGCTGCGCGTGGATGTCCAGTGCGGTTTCGACGGTGTCCAGGCGCCGCGCGTGGATCTGCAGGTCACGCACTGCAGCGAGATAGCCCGCGCGGGGTGGTGCGCTGTCCGCCGCGCCCAGGCTGCCGTGCACGGCCATCGCCTGGGCGCCGTATTCCAGTGCCGCCAGGGCGTGCAGGCCGGGTTCGCTGCGCAGCGGGTTGTCCGGATCGTGGTGCGAACGGGCGCGACAGTGGATGCGGTCGGCATCGTGGGCGACCACCTCGTCCAGCAGGCTCATCGCCCCGGCATGCGGCAGGCGCTCGCGGATGGCGGCGGCGTCCAGGATCATGGCGTGGTTTCCTCCACGTGCAGCCCGAGTACCCGCCCGGCGGGGGCTTCCAGGACCACTGCGTCATGGTGGGCGCCGGCCAGACGTTCCAGCAGGGGCAGGGCCCGGGCCGCGGGGTTGGTGGCGCGCAGGGCTTCCAGCGCCGGCGCCCGGCACGGGGTATCGGGACCGTTCCCCCCGGGGTCCAGGCGCAGCTGCCACTGCGCGCCCGCGACCGGTCCCAGGCGCAGGCCAAAGGCAAAATTCTCGGTGACCGGACGGACCGTGCGGAACAGCTCCATGGACGGGACGTCGTAGGAGACCACCAGGACCTCCCCGCCCTCGGACAGCTGCAGGGTGACCGCCTCCAGCAGCCCGGCGGCCACCGTGCCGGTAAAGCCGGACAGGGCGGTGGCCGGGGCCGGGTTGCGGGTGGCGATGGACCAGTTGCCGGCCGGGGCGTTGTGCACCGAGTTGTGAAACTGCATGGGCGAGACCGCCGGGTCCGGGTGGGTCAGCGCCTCGCAGATGCGGTCGATGATGTCCATGTCGCCGCTGGAGGAGGCGAACACGCTGCGCATCGACGTGCGGTCACCGCCCTCGCTGGCCTCCTCTGCCGCACGCAGGGCCAGACGGATGGTCTGTGTGGTGCGACGGCGTTCGTTGGCCGGAAGCAGGCTGGTGGGCGGGATCTGCACCGGTGCGTACAGGTGCTCCTCGCGCCCGGCGAGGATCTCCCGCGCCGACGGGAAATCCGCCAGCCCGGGCCCGATCAGCCCGACCGCGTGGATGCCGACGGGATTCAGCACGGGGCCTCCAGCAGCAGCGAGCAGTTGTTGCCCCCGAAACCGAAGGCGTTGAGCAGCACCCGGCGCACCGGGCGTTCTTCGCTGGCCGCGCGCGCATCCAGACCCAGTTCGGGGTCCGGGTCGGTCAGTCCGGCGGTGCCGGGCACGAAGCCGCCGGCCAGACTGGCCAGGGCCTGGGCCGCGCCCACCGCCCCGGCCGCGCCCAGGGTGTGGCCGGTGAGGCCCTTGGTGCCGGCGCAGCGTGCCCGCGGGCCCAGGACATCGGCCAGCGCACGCGCCTCCGAGCGGTCGTTGGCGGGGGTGGCGGTGGCATGCATCAGCACGTAGTCCAGTTCGTGTCCTTCGCGCCCGGCGCGCTGCAGGGCCTCGCGCATGGCCCGTGCGGCGCCCGCACCCTCGGGGTGGGGCGCGGACATGTGATGGGCGTCGCTGGATTCGCCGTGGCCGGTCAGGCGCGGGGCGTCCGCCGGGCCATCCTCCGCGCGTTCCAGCAGGAAGAAGCCCGCCGCCTCGCCGATGGAGATCCCGCGCCGCTGCCGGTCCAGCGGGGTGCAGGGCTCGGGGGCCACCAGCTGCAGGGCGTTGAAGCCGTACAGGGTCATCCCGCACAGCGAGTCGACCCCGCCGACGATGGCCGCGTCGCAGACCCCCGCCCGCAGATGGCGCCAGGCATCGGCGAACACCTTGGCGCTGGAGGAGCAGGCGGTGGAGACCACCATCGCCGGCCCGCTCAGACCGAGGCGCGTGGCCACGTAGTCCGCCAGCGAATACATGTTCTGGGTGTGGCGGTAGTCGTAGTCGGGGGGCAGGGCGCCGGTCTCCGGATCGCGCCGCCGATAGGCCTCCTCCGTGGCCGCGATCCCGGAGGTGCTGGTGCCCAGCAGCACCGCGATCCGGTCGGCGCCGTGGCGACGTATCGCGGCATCCACCGCGGCGAGGAAGCCGTCCTGCTGCAGGGCGAGTTCGGCCAGCCGGTTGTTGCGGCAGTCGAACGGCGCCAGCTCGCCTTCCAGCAGGTGATCTTCCAGGCCTTCGACACGGCCGACGAAGGTCTCCAGGTCCACGTCGGGCAGATCGCAGCGGCGCAGGCCACTGCGGCCCGCGCGCAGCGCGGCCGCGCCCGCGGCGTTGCCGGTGCCGGCGGCGCTGGTCTGGGTGTGGGCGGTAATGGCCAGGGCATTCATGGAGACGGTTTGATCCTCGAGCGCAACAACCCCGGCCCGGGGCCGGGGGCCTCGGGCGTCGGGGGCGGGTTCACGGGGCGGGCCAGCAACAGGGCCGCCACGTAGGAAAATACCACGCCCAGGGCCACGGTGAGACCCAGGGCACGCAGCACCGGCAGGCTGGACAGGGCCAGCAGAGCAAAAACCAGACCGGTGGACAGGGCGCACAGGGTCACCGAGCGGCGGGTGCGCCGGGCCTCGTCCGGTTCCATGGCGCCCGGGCGGCCGAGGAATACCGCGTAGTCCAGCCCCAGCCCGATCACCAGCATCAATGCGATCAGGTGGAACAGGGTCAGCTCGATCCCGAGCAGCAGCAGGCTGGCGGTAGTCAGCAGCAAGCCGGCCGCGACTGCAGTCACGATGCGCAGGCTGCGCCCGGGATCGCGCGTCAGCAGCCACAGCAGGGCGGTGACCGCCAGCGCGGCCAGGGCCAGGCGAGTCAGGGCCGCCTTGCGGAAATCCGCGACCATGGCCTCGGTGGTGGTGCGCAGGTCGACCAGTTCGACCTGTGTGCCGGCGGTCGCGCCGTGGCGGTCGATATGCCCGCTCACGGCGCCGGCGTCGCTCAGCCCGCGCAGCAGCACCTGTCCGATCCAGGCCCGTTCATGTCCCGCCGCCGAATGTTCGCCCGGGGCCAGCAGCAGCGGTTCCAGCGCCTGGCGCAGCGGCCCGTCGGGCAGGCTGGCAGGGGTCACCGGATCCATCTCGCGACTGCGTTCCACGTCGTCGAGAAACGGCGTGAAGGCCTCGGCCTGAAAGCCGTGGTCCCGCACGGCCCTTTCCACGTGTTCGGCCAGGGTGTCGCGCTCGGGCAGGGCCGCCTGGCGTTCGCGCTGGGTCGCGGTATCCGGGAGGATCTGTGCGGGATGGTCGAAACCGGTGATCGCCCCCGCGTCGCGCAGCGCCTCCAGCGGTTCGTCCAGCGCGCGCGCGGCCTGCAGCACGGCGTCGGCGGATTCCCCCCGGATCAGCACCAGATGGCGCACGTCCGGCAGCCCCAGCGCGTCGCGCAGTTCGCGATCCAGGGTGATGGCCTCCTCCGGCACCGGATTGAGCGCGGTGAGCTGGTCGTTCCACGGGAAGGGGTCGCGGCTCAGCAGCACGGCCAGCGCCGCGAGTACCGCCACCAGCAGCAGACCGAGGCCCGCTCGCTGTCCGCGCGGTCGCAGCGAGGGCAGGGGCAGCCGCGGTTCCGGCAGGCCCCGTTCGCGTGCGCCGCGTGGTAGCAGGGCCGGCAGGACCCAGCGGGTCACCGCGGCGGCGACCAGGATCCCGGTCAGCACGAACAGACCCAGCTGGGCCATGCCGGGGAACGAGGTCGCGGCCATCAGCGCGTAGACCAGCGCGGTGGAGCCGGCTCCCAGCACCAGCGCCGGCCACAGTTCCCCGGCGACCCGTGCGGCCCCCCGGCGGCCGGTGTGTGCGAACAGATGCAGGGGATAGTCCAGCGCGACCCCCAGCACGGTGATGCCGAAGGCCAGCGCGATCCCGTGCAGATGGCCGAAGACCAGCGTGACCACGGCCGCGCCGGCGAGGATCCCGCTGCCCAGCGGGATCGCCGCCAGCCACACCGGATGGGGGTGGCGGAAGACCACCAGCAAGAGCACCGCCAGCGCCAGCGAGGCGGCCAGGCTGAAGGCGGTGACCTCGGCGCGGATGCGCTCGCGCGATTCCACGGCGATGGCGGGTGGCCCGGCCTGCAGCAGATTCAGTTCATCGGCGGCCAGGGCCGTGAACTCGCGGTCGACGCGTTGCAGCAGTTCCGTCTGTTCCTCCAGGCCCGCGGCCTCGGGCGCGATGCGCACGACCAGCAGGGCCCGCTCGCCCGCCGGGTCGGTCCATACGCCGTGCTTGCCGCGAATGGCGTTGCCGAACGGGTCGCGCAGGCGTTCGCCCAGTTCCAGCAGTTCACCGGTGGGGTCGCGCGGGATCAGCTCGCGCGGCATCGCGGGTACTGCGCTGGAGAGGTCGTCGCGGCGCTCGGCGAACGCGCTGTCCAGGTGTTCCCGGGAAAAGCGCTCGGGCGTGACCGCCGGGCTCAGCAGGTAGCGCAGGTCGAGGATCGCTTCCAGCGCCTCGGGGTCGAAATCGCCGCGTCCGTTGTGGACGCCGGCGACCGCCGGATCCCCGCGCAGGGCGTCGGCGAGTCCGTCGGAGGCCGTGGCCCGCCGTGCGGCATCGCCGCCCTCGATGGCCAGCAGCAGCTGGCGGGCGCCCGGCCCGGCGTCGACGTCCAGCGGCAGCCCGGCCTCGGCTCCGGGGTCGGGCATGAATCGTCCCAGGTCGGTGGCCATCTCGCCGCGCAGGGCCAGGACCAGGGCCGCGATCAGCAGGCCGGCCAGCCACAGCGTGACCGCGGCGCGCGAGGGGAGGGATGACATGCGCGGTCAGTCGCGTTCGCTGGAGGGGTCGCCGGATGCCGGGGCTTCGAAATGCATGCGGCTGGTGCGGTTGCCGGATTCCCAGGTGTCCATGCGCCGGATCTCGCCTTCGCGGCCGCGGATGGTGATCTCGATGATCGCCCGGCGCAGCGCGCGGTCGCGCGGGCGCAGCTCCAGTTCCCAGGCGTCGAGATCGCCGTCCAGTTCGACCTCGAAGCCCGCTTCCAGGGCCTCGCGGTCGCCCTGCAGCAGGCTGCGGAACAGCCCGGCGAAGGCCTCCAGCCCGGGTTGTTCGTCCAGACGGATCTCGCGCACCGAATCGCCGCGGGTCAGGGTCAGCTCGCGGCCCTCGATGCGCACGTGCTCGCCGCGCCGGCCGTCGGTCTCGCGGATCAGGGTATCCGGGGGCTCGAAGGCGATGCGGCCGCTCTGGCGGTCCTCCGACTGCAGCATCGGGTCCTGGCGGACCTCGCGAAAGGCCATCTCCGCGGGCGCGTCGAGGCTCAGGGCCGCCAGGATCGCATCCAGCGTGTCCGCGGCGGCCGGCAGCGGCAGCCACAGCAGGGGCAGAAGGGCCAGCCATGCGAGCCGGGCGGGCCCGCGGGTGCGGTGATGGTCAGTCGTCATGCCAGAAATCATAGAAGTTGAACCAGTTCCACGGGGCGTCCCGCACATGGGCCTCCAGGCGCCGGGCATAGTGGCAGGTCCAGTCCTGCAGCACCGCGTCGCGTTGTGCCCGCGGCGCCTCGATCGCGTCGGCAAAGTGTTCGAAGACGATATCGTAGCGGTTGCCGCCGCGATAGAGTCCGAAACACAGGATCACCGGCACCTTCAGCACCGTCGCCAGCAGCATCGGGCCCATGGGGAAGACCGCGCGGTCGCCGAGAAATTCGCACTCCACCGTGCGATCGTTTTCCACCACCCGATCGCCCAGCATGCCCACCATCTCGCCGCGTTCCACCGCCTCGCGGGCGCGGATCAGGGTGTCGGTACGCCCCAGCGGGATCACGCTGTGCGCGACCTCGGGGTTGAGCGAATCCAGCAGGCGGGTGATCACCTGGTTGTGGTCGGCATCCATCAGCACCCGGACGGGGAAGTCGTGATGGCCCACGGCCAGCGCCCGCAGGGCCTCGAAACTGCCCAGATGGGCCCCCAGCAGGATCGCGCCGTCCCCGGAGTCCAGTGCCTGGTGGAAGATGTCGGCGCCGTGCACGCGGATATCCAGGGCCTGCTCGCGCCCGGCGAGCAGGAACACCCGGTCGAGGATCACCGCAGCGAAGCTGTGCAGGTGGCGGGCGACATCGCGTACGCGCGGCGGATGCCCCAGCACCCGCCGCAGATACTGCCGACTGTGGCGGCGGGCGCGCGGTGCCAGCAGCAGGAAATAGGCGGTAATGGGGTACAGAAGCAGGCGCCCGGCCGGGCGTCCCAGGCGCAGCGCGACCCACAGGATGATGCGCAGGGCGAGGGGACTGCCGCGTTCCTCCTGAGCGCGCCAGTCCCCGCTCATGACGGGTCGGCCGGCGGTTCGGGGTCCAGCTGTCCCGCGCACAGCAGGGTGGCGGACCCGTCATCGAGTACGCAGCGGAAGGCCCGGGAGCCGCGGCGCCCGGGCTCGTCGATCTCCACGCGGAACGGTGCTTCGGGGTGCAGCGGCGCCACGAACTTCACCTGCGGGAACCGGCCGGGGGCGGCCAGCCCCAGTTCTCCGGCCGCGTCCAGCACCTGTTCCAGGATGATCACGCCGGGCACCACGGGGTTCCCGGGGAAATGACCCGGAAGTGCCGGGTGGTCCTGCGGGACCCGGCGGGGCTGACTGGTCAGGGTGGGCATCTCAGACGGGCTCCCCGTGGCTGGCAAGCAGCTCCAGCAGTGCCTGACGCGGCAGCTTGCCGGTGGTCGAGCGCGGCAGGCGCTCCACCCTCACCAGCGGGCGCGGAAGGAACGCCGGGTCGAGGCGTTCGGCGAGCTGCTCCAGGATGTCGGTCTCGCTCAGCTCCGGGGCCACCACCAGCGCCGCCAGCCGGGCGATCCCGGCGGCATCCGAACTGTCTGCGGGCGGAATGAACACCCCGTCCTCGACTCCGGGGAGGGTCTGCAAGTGGCGATTCAGTTCGACCAGCGAGGCCCTCTTGCCGGCGATATTGAGCATGTCGGCCAGGCGTCCGGTCATGCGGAAGCGGCCATCCTCGGCGACCTCGATGCAGTCCGGCAGGGGAACCGGCTCGCGATGCTGCGGACCATGCGCGAGAGCCAGACCGGAGGCATCGCCGTCGGCGCGGACATGCACACCCGGGTACGGGGTCCAGTGGTGTTCCCGGACCGTGCGGCGGGAAGCGATGGCACCGGCCTCGGTGCAGCCGTAGATCTCGTTGACCGGGGCGCCAAAGTGCGCCTCGAGCTCCTTCGCGGTGCTGGCTTCCAGCGGTGCGGTGGCGGAGAGGATGCGGCGCGGCGCGGACGGGGCCGACTGGCCGGAACGCAGGCAGGTCCCCAGGTGGAAAGGCGTGGAGATCAGCACCGGACCGGTCTCGCGCTCCAGTGCCGCGTGCACGTCGGCAGGGTAGAACGGACGTTCGGCGAGCAGGGTATTGGGGCCCAGCAGGGCCGGGAGCACCGTGGACTCCAGCCCGTACATGTGCTGCGGCGGCACGGTGGCGACCAGGGTATGCCCGGGGGTGCGGTCCAGCTTCAGGCGCTGCAGCGCCTGCTTGGTGACCGCGACCAGATCCCCCCAGCGTCGTGGATGGGCGGTGGGCGTCCCGGTGGAGCCGGATGAAAAACCGAGGATCGCAGTGCGATCCCGGGGGATCATCGGGATGTCCGCGGGACGGTCTTCGTTCCCGCCCCCGGCGTCGCCACGCGCGCTGACCGCCAGGGTGTGCAGGGGGAAGTCCTCCTCGCAGGAGTCCACCAGTGCGACCGCTTCGGGATAGCCACGGGCGATCTCGCCCAGCACCGTGCGCCCGCGCGCCGGCGGCAGCAGGTTCATCTGTCCGCGCAGCAGGATGGCGCCGAACGCGACCGAGAACCGGTAACGGTCCTCGCACAGGTTGAAGGCCGCCGGCGCCTCGGGCAGGCGGGCGGCCAGTTCGCGGACGTCGGCCAGCCAGGCGGCGCGCGACACCGGGCGTCCGCCGACCCGGGCCAGAGGCGTGTCGGCGTCCGTCAGCAGCGGGCAGGCGAGGGCAGCGGCTTCGCTCATGGCTGCCTCAGGAGACGTCGATGATCGGCCCGCGCCAGTTCCATCAGATAGGCGAGAAACCCGTCACGGGGTTCATCCGGCAGGAAGCGGGCACGCAGCGGATATTCCAGCATGAACAGGACTCCCAGCAGAAGATAGTTCAGGCCGTTGGCCACGACCGCCCATACGGTCGTCGGCGCGAACAGCGACAGTCCGGCGGACACTAGCGCCAGCAGGGCGCAGGTACTCGCCCAGATGGCGGTGATGACCCGGGTATAGCGATGGACCGCGGGGCTGTCCGAGGCCCCCATTTCCAGGGCATACCGCGTGATCAGTGGCGTGGAGCCGGACCGCAGCGAGCGCGCGAACAGCGCCGCGATCAGGCCCGGGACCAGCACCGGCACCGCGTGGATCAGCCACTCGCCGGCCGGGGTCAGACCGAACAGGGCCAGCGCCGCCAGCAGCCCCGTGCCCAGCAGCATGCGTGCCCGCGGGCGCAGCGACGTGGCCACGGCGAGAAACACCAGCAGCGTCAGCAGGACCAGCGGCAGCGGCTGCAGCTCGACCCATTGCCCGGCGATCACTGACACCGGGTAGGCCAGCGCGACCGCAGCGGCCGGCCGTGCCGTCACGAGGACGTCCGGTTCGCCTCGATATGTTCGCTCAGCGCACGCAGGGATGCGAAGATCCGCAGGTTGTCCTCGTCGTCCGAACGGATCTGCACGCCATACGCGCGACCGATCGCCAGAGCCAGCTCGAGGGCATCGATAGAATCCAGCCCCAGACCCTCGCGGAACAGCGGGGCCTCCGGCTCGATGTCCTCCGGCGCCGTTTCCTCGAGGTTCAGGCTGTCCACGATCAATCGGGCGACTTCCTGCTCGAATGCCGTCTGCGCCCCCATAACTTCCCCCTGATGTCCCTGGTCGGGGGCGATGATACCGGTAAGACCCCGGGCTTGGTACCCTTCAAACGAAGGTGTTACTCCGGCGTCGGGTTGTGTCAGCCTTCGGCAAGGCCCGGATGCCGATCATTCTCATCCTGATCATGGAGGTCACATTGGCGCAGCATCGCCGGGTAACCCTGGAGCGCGTGGGTGCGGACGGGCTGGCGATGTTCGCGCTGTCGCAGGTCGTGATCCTGGCGACCCTGGGGATCAGCCTGCTGCTGGCGTGGCACGGCGTGCGCTGCACCGCGCATGCAGCCTGCCGGCCGCGGGAGGTGGGTACCGTGCTGGTGGCGGGGATGCAGCTGGAAGAGGAGCATCCGACCCCCGGATATCGCCTGCGGCTGCTGCGGGCGCTGCGGCTGCTGCGCCGGCATCCGCAAGCCCGGGTGCTGCTGCTGGGCGGGCAGACCGCGGCACAGGGGCCCAGCGAGGCGGCGGCCGGGGCGGCGTTCCTGCGTGAACGGGGCGTCGCGAACGCGCGCATCCGCATCGAGGACCGCTCCACGCATACCCTGGAGAACCTGCGCCATGCGCGCGATTTGATGCGCGAGGAGAGCGCCGGCTCGGACGATCCGCCGGCGGTGCTGGTGACCAGCCGCTATCACCTGGCCCGGGCGCTGGCGATCGCGCGCGGGCTGGGTCTGCACCTGCAGCCGTGCCCCGCCGAGCCCGGCCGTCATGCTGCCCGGGGACCGGTATTGTGGCGCGAGGCCTGGCTGCTGCACTGGTACCACACCGGGCGGGTATTCGCCCGGGTGTTCCGCCGGCGCGGCATGCTCCGGCGGATCACCTGACCACGGACGCGGGTCCGGGTCAGCCGCGGGCGGCGAGGGCCTCCTCGTTGTAGGCGGCATCGATGGTGGTGATGGTCTTCTCCACCAGGCGGAAACCCTCCACCGGGGCATCGTCGGCCATGTACTTCAGGCGCACCGGGCCGATCGACTTGACCGCCTCGGCACGCTCCAGCGTGGTGTCGGGGCCGTCGGCACCGGCCCCGTCCATCAGCGCGGTGAGGATTTCGGCCACGATCGGGTCCTTGTGTTCGCCGTTGCGGGCCTTTGCCAGGGTGCCGGCGGCATCGCCGTCCAGGAATTCCGTGTCCATGTGCCGATCCAGGTAGTTCAGCAGTTCGCTCAGGGTCATCAAAGCCTCCTCGGGTCGTTTGTTCAGCCGGTGCTGTCGGTGGCATCCATGCGGGCATAGGCCGCACGCGCCGCCGCCATCGCCCGGCCGGGTTCCACCACACCACGATCCGCCAGTACCGCCTCCAGAGCGGACAGGCAGGTCAGCACGTTGCGTTCGTTCGCGCCATAGCCCATCAGGCCGATGCGCCACACCTTGCCGGCGTACGGCCCCAGGCCGGCACCGATCTCCAGGCCGTAGCGTTCCAGCAGCTCGCCGCGCACCGCCGCCTCGTCCACGCCCTCGGGGACATATACGGAATTGAGCTGCGGCAGACGGTGTTCCTCGGCCACCAGGAATTCGAGGCCCATGGCCTCGAGGCCGGCGCGCAGAGCGTCGTGGTGACGGCAGTGGCGCGCCCAGCTGTTTTCCAGGCCTTCTTCCTGCAGGATCACCAGTGACTCGTGCAGAGCGTACAGGGCGTTGATCGGGGCGGTGTGGTGATACGCGCGCTTGCTGCCGCCACCCCAGTAGCCCATGACCAGGTTCAGGTCGAGGAACCAGCTCTGCACCTTGTGGCTGCGCGCCTGGATGCGGTCCACCGCGCGCTGGCTGAAGCTGACCGGCGACAGGCCGGGGGTGCAGGACAGGCATTTCTGGGTGCCGGAATAGATCGCGTCCACGCCCCAGTCGTCGACGTACAGCGGGCTCCCGGCGAGGCCGGTCACCGAGTCTACGATGGTCAGGCAGTCGTGCTCACGGGCCAGCCGGCACAGGGTCTCGACGTCCGAGCGCGCGCCGGTGGAGGTTTCGGCGTGGACGAACGCGAGGATCTTTGCATCCGGATTGCCCTTGAGCGCGTCCGCGACCTTGTCCGGGGAGACCGGGTTGCCCCAGTCATCTTCCACCACCACGGCGGTGCCGCCACAGCGTTCGACGTTCTCCTTCATGCGTGTGCCGAACACGCCGTTGATGCAGACGATGACCTTGTCCCCCGGTTCGACGAGGTTCACGAAGCAGGTCTCCATGCCGGCCGAGCCGGGGGCGGAGACCGGCAGGGTCAGCGCGTTTTCGGTCTGGAAGGCATACTGCAGCAGGCCCTTCATCTCTTCCATCATGCCGACGAACACCGGGTCCAGGTGGCCGATGATCGGGCGACTCATCGCGCTCAGCACGCGCGGGTTCACGTCGGAGGGGCCAGGCCCCATCAGGGTGCGTTGCGGCGGAAGAAAGGAGGAGGTGGTCATGATTTAACCTTCTGCAGTACTCGGGAATCGGATGGCGCGAATGTAGGCCCCGCCCGGGGTGCGGGCAAGCGCCCCCACCGCGCGGCGGGAGTTCCCCGCGCCGGTTCATGGTCACCCTTCCCGGCGGTGGCGGTCCAGCAGGCTCAGCCAGTGTTCCACCCCGCGCTCGGTGCCCGACTGCAGGTGACTCAGGCAGCCGATGTTGGCCGACACGATGCGCGCCGGGGCCGCGGCCTCCAGGTTTCCCAGCTTGCGGTCGCGCAGCTGCCGCGCCATGGCCGGCTGCGTGATGGAATAGGTCCCGGCCGAGCCGCAGCACAAATGCCCCTCGGCGACCGGCAGCACCTCGCAGCCGGCCGCCCGCAGCAGCGGTTCCACGCGTCCGGCCAGGCCCTGGCCGTGCTGCAGGGTGCAGGGGGTGTGCCACGCGATCCGGCGGTCCTCGCCGGTGACCTCGATCCCCAGCGCACGGACGGTGTCGGCGTCGAACAGCTCGGCCGGGTCGCGCACCAGCGCGGTGAGTTCGCGCGCCCGCTCGCGGTATTCGTTGTCACGGTCCAGCAGGTGGGCGTAGTCGCGCAGCATCGCGCCGCAGCCGCTGGCGGTGGAGACCACCGCGTCCACCCCGCGATCCAGTGCCGGTGCCCAGGCGTCGAGATTGGCGTGCAGGCGGGCGCGGGTGCGGTCCGCATCACTCAGGTGATGTTCCACCGCGCCGCAGCAGCGCGCGGCGGAGACCCGTTCCACCGCGATGCCGCGTGCGGCCATCAGGCGCTCGAACGCCGCGTTGATGCGGGCGTCGATGGCATCGTGCACGCAGCCGGCCAGCAGCAGTACGCGGCCGTGCTCGAAGGGTACGGCCCCGCCCTGCAGCACCGGGGCGCCGGCGGGTCGCCCGGGACGCGGCGGGGCCGGAAGGGCGGCCGGCACCTTGGCCCGCAGCTCGCCCCGCAGCAACGGGCGGGCCAGGCGCCCGGCGCCCAGGGCCAGGCGGAACGGCCACCCGGCCGGGAGCGTGCGCTTGAGGGCCGCGCGCAGCAGGCGTTCGCGCCAGCCGCGCGGGACGTCGCGTTCCACCGCCTCGCGGCCGAATTCCACCAGATGCGCGTAGTTGACCCCGGAGGGACAGGTGGTCATGCAGTTGAGGCAGGTCAGGCAACGGTCCAGGTGGCGGCCGGTGGCCGTGTCGGCCTCGCCCTGTTCCAGCACCTGCTTGATCAGGTAGATGCGTCCGCGCGGGCCGTCCAGCTCGTCGCCCAGTTCCTGGTAGGTGGGGCAGGTCGCGTTGCAGAAACCGCAGTGGACGCAGTTGCGCAGGGCCTGTGCGGCGATGCGGGCGGCCGGGTCGTCGGCGTAGCGTTCGTGGATACGGGTGTCCATGGGAGTGCTCGCTTCAGGTGCCGGTGGCGCGGGGCGGGGATCCGGGCAGCAGCGGACTGTGGAACACGCCTTCGGGGTCCATGGCCTGCCGCACCCGGGCTTCCAGCCCCTCCAGGGCGGTGCCGCGCGGATGCAGGCGCGGTGCGCCGGCCGGGTCCCCGTGCCAGATGCGGGCATGTCCGCCGGCGGCCTCCACTGCGGCGCGCACCCGTGCCGGCTCGGCCTCGCTGCGCAGCCAGCGTTCCCCGCCGCCCCAGTTCAGCAGCCACTCGCCGGGCAGCTCCAGCGGGGGCGTGGCCGGGGGCACGGTGATGCGCCACAGGCGTTCGCCGGGCAGTGGGTCGGGCCCGAACAGGTCCGCGCGGTGGTCGCGCAGGCCGCGCCAGAACCCTTCGTCTTCCACGCAAGCCGCGTCGCCCAGGCGCTCCGCGGCTTCCGTGACCGCCTGTTCCCCGCCGCTCAGGCGCAGGTACATGCAGCCGCCACTCCAGGCCAGTCCGGACAGCGGGAGGGCCGTACGACCCAGCTCGCGACAGGTTTCGATGAAGCCGGCGGCATCCAGCTCGCGCTGCAGGTACTGTTCATGCGCCGGGCGCGGCAGGAGCTTGAAGCTGACCTCCAGCAGGACCCCGAGACCGCCCAGGCTGCCCGCCATCAGGCGCGAGACATCGAAGCCGGCGACGTTCTTCATCACCTCGCCGCCGAAGCGCAGGATCTCGCCGGAGCCGTTGATCACGCGCGTGCCCAGTACGGCATCGCGCAGGCTGGAGGTCCACGGCCGGCGCGGACCCGACAGCCCGGTGGCTACCATGCCCCCCACGGTGGCGCCCGGCCCGGGATCCCCCGGCTCGAACGGCAGCATCATGCCCACTGCGGCCAGCTCGGCCTGCAGTTCGGCCAGCGGAGTGCCGGCCCGCACGCTGACCACCAGTTCGCTGGGGGCGAGATGGGTGATGCCGCGATGTGCGGTCACATCGAGGGACTCGACGTCACCCGGCAGGGGGTCGGGGCGGGCGATGGCCGACCGGGTCCCGCCCCCGGCGATCCACAGCCGGCGGCCGCCATCGGCGGCCTCGCGGACCGTGCGGGCGAGTTCCTGGCTGTAGTCGGCGGTCTCGGACATCGGTCTCCCGCGGGTTTCGGGTGGCGGCGCGCGGGTGCGTTCGGCATCCGGCCGGTCGGGGTCGGCCCCGCGCGGTTCAGGCCGGGAGCGTCGGCGCCGCCGTTGCCGGGCCGGGGCCCGCAGGCGGATCGCGCCGGCGCTGGTTCCACACCACCACCAGCCCCAGGGCCAGCGCCGGCAGATAGAACCAGTACGGGCTCGGCCGGTCGGTGGGCACCAGCACCGCGGTGATCTCCCAGCCGCCTTCCAAGCCTACGCGGGCGGCGGGACTGCCGAAAGCAACCGTGCGGATGCGCGTTCTTTCCTCCGGATCCACGTCCAGACCGGCCTCGGACAGGCGCTCCAGCGGGTCGTCACGCCGCTCGCCCAGCGGGAACATCACCGTGCGGGTGACCTCGCGTCCCTCCAGATCCAGGCCGGTGGCCCGCAGGCGAAGGTTCGCCCCCTCCGGGGCTGCGTCCACTACCTCGGTCAGGGTCGCCGGGTCCTCGCTGACATGGGCCGGCGCGATGCGGTCCATCAGCACGGTGGGTGCGAGCAGGGTGAAGGCCACCACCAGCAGCAGGGCGGACTCCCAGTAGCGGCTGCGGGTCAGGAACCAGCCCTGGGTGGCCGCGGTGAACGCCAGGATCCCCGCCAGCGAGCCGAAGAACACCAGCGCCAGCTGGAACACGTTGTCCACCCCGATCAGCAGCAGCTGGCTGTTGAAGATGAAGAAGAACGGCAGGGCCACGGTACGCAGGCTGTAGGCGAAGGCCTGGAGGCCGGTGCGCACCGGGTCCGCCTTCGCGACGGCCGCGCCGGCGAACGAGGCGAGGCCGACCGGCGGGGTGACATCGGCCATGATGCCGAAGTAAAAGACGAACAGATGGGCGGCGATCAGCGGGATCAGGACGTCGTTCTGGGCCCCCAGCTCGACCACGATCGGGGCCATCAGCGTGGCCACCACGATGTAGTTGGCCGTGGTCGGCAGGCCCAGGCCCAGGATCAGGCTGATCACGGCCGTCAGCAGCAGGACCAGAAGCAGGTTGCCGCCTGACAGAGTGTCGACCACGTCGGTCAGCACCAGGCCGAGCCCGGTCATCGCCACCGTGCCGACGATGATTCCGGCCGCCGCCGTGGCCACCCCGATCCCGATCATGTTGCGCGCGCCGGTGGCGATCCCGTTGAACAGTTCCCAGATTCCGGCCCAGGTGGCCTGCAGCAGGCCGCCGCTGCGGCGGAACAGGGCCACCAGCGGCCGCTGGGTCAGTACGATGAAGATCATGAAGGCCACCGCCCAGAACGCGGCCAGGCCGGGGGACAGGCGCTCCACCACCAGAGCCCAGACCAGCACCACCAGCGGCAGGATGAAATGCATGCCCGCCAGCACCGTGGGGCCGATGCGTGGCAGCGGGCGGTCGGTGTCCAGCGGCTCGGGGTCCGGCTCGCGCGCGGCGATCCACAGCAGCACCAGATAGGCCGCGAACAGCAGTCCGGCGATGATCCAGGCGGCGCGCTCGTCCGCCACGTCCTTGATCCAGCCCAGACCCCAGTACACCGCGGCGGCGAGGATGATCAGGCTGCTCAGGGTCAGGCCGAAGGCGATCAGACGCCCGCGCAGGGTCCCGCCGACCGCGCGCTGCAGGCCTTCCATGCCACCCTTGCAGGCCTCCAGGTGCACGATGTAGAGCAGCGCGATGTAGGCGATCAGGGCCGGCAGGATGGCGTGCTTGAGGACCTCCACGTAGGTGATGCCCACGTACTCCACCATCAGGAACGCGGCTGCGCCCATCACCGGCGGCATCAGCTGGCCGTTGACCGAGCTGGCGACTTCGATGGCCCCCGCCTTGTGCGCGGGGAAGCCGACGCGTTTCATCAGCGGTATGGTGAAGGTGCCGGTGGTCACGGTATTGGCGATCGAGGAACCGGAGACCAGTCCGGTCATGCCCGAGGCGATCACCGCGGCCTTGGCCGGGCCACCGCGCATATGCCCCAGCAGGGCGAAGGCCACGCGGATGAAGTAGTCGCCGGCCCCGGCGCGTTCCAGCAGCGCGCCGAACAGCACGAACAGGAACACGAAGCTGGTGGAGACCCCCAGGGCGATCCCGAACACCCCCTCGTTGGACAGCCACTGCTGGGCCATGGCGCGCGGGTAGCTGGCGCCGCGATGGGCGATGATGTCCGGCATCAGCGGCCCGGCGAAGGTGTAGAACAGAAAGATTGCCGCGATGAGGGTCAGCGCCGGCCCCAGCACCCGCCGGGCGGCCTCCAGCAGCAGGATCAGGCCGATCCCGGCGACGATCAGATCGACTTCGGTGGGTGCGCCGGCACGCTGGCCCAGGGCTTCGTGGAACAGGTACAGATACAGCGCGCTGAACGCGGCGACCGCCGCATAGAGCCAGTCGAACGCCGGGACCCGGTCCAGCGGATCGCGCCCGCGCAGCAGCGGCCAGGCCACCGCCAGCAGGGCCGCGCCCAGCGCTGCGTAGACCTCGCCCAGACGTTCCAGCCCGGCGACCTGCCACGCGCCCAGTGCCAGCAGGGCGAGCCCGCCAAGGCCATAGGCAATGCCGAAGGCGCGCGTCGGCAGGGTGCACCGCGCGGTGGGCCGGAACGCCGGGAACAGCAGGAAGGCGAGGAACACCGCGAACGCGAGATGCACCGCCCGGGCATCGGTGTCGGACACCGTGAACCAGTCCAGCGCATCCGGCAGCGGCGAGGCGATCCACAACTGGAACAGCGACCACGCGACCGCGACCACGAAGATCAGGCTGCGCGTCGCTGTTCCGGGATGGCGCGCACCGGTCTCGATCTCCTGCGGGGCGGCGGATTGCGGGGGTGTGCGTTCGGGCTCAGTCATGGATCCATCCTGCCTCGCGGAAATAGCGCCGCGCCCCCGGATGCAGCGGCGCGGACAGGCCTTCGTCGACCATCGCCTCGCGCTCCAGTCCCGCGAACGCCGGGTGCAGACCGCGGAAGGTGTCGAAGTTCTCGAACACCGCGCGGGTTAGGGCGTAGGCGGCCTCGTTGCTGGTGCGCTCCGAGGTGACCAGGGTCGCGCCCACGCCATAGGTACGGATGGTGTCTTCCTGTCCGGGATAGGTCCGGGCCGGGATCTCGGCGGCCATGTAATACGGGGTTTCGTTTACCAGCCGGTCGATGGCTTCGCCCTCCAGCGAGACCAGCCGGGCGTTGCAGGTGGCGATGGGTTCCTGGATCGCGGCCGACGGGTGCCCGACCGAGAACACGAAGGCATCCACGCGGTTGTCGCACAGCGCCTGGGCCTGTTCGCGCGAGGGCAGTTCGGCGACCCGGGCGAAGGTGTCGTGGTCCCAGCCGAGTTCGTCCAGCAGTTCTTCCATCATCGCGCGCTGACCCGAACCGGGGTTGCCGATATTCACCCGCTGGCCGCGCAGGTCATCCAGGCTTTCGATGCCGGAATCCGGGTGCACCACCAGGGTCAGCGGTTCGGGGTGCAGGCTGAACATCGCCCGCAGGTGACGCGCCGGGCCGAAGGCCTCGAAGCGTCCGCTGCCGTGGTAGGCGTGGTGCTGCAGGTCCGACTGGGCCACGCCGAAGTCCATGTCGCCCGAACGGATCATGTTCAGGTTGAACACCGAGCCGCCGGTGCTCTCGGCGGTGCAGCGCATGCCGTGTTCGTCGCGCGCCGCATTGAACAGCCGGCACAGGTGCTGGCCGGCGGGGTAGTAGACCCCGGTGACCCCGCCGGTGCCGATGTTCACGAAGGCCTGACCGGCCGCGGCCGGCAGGGCCAGCAGTACCCCCAGCAGGCCGAGCAGCAGGACCGGACCGTTGCATCCGCCGTACCGGTTCATTCGCATTTCCTCGTGGGGCCTGATCGACGGGAGTCCAGGTGTGATCTCTCAACAGGGTGTCCACGGGGCGACTCCGAAGGATGCCGAGTTGGCCGACCTGGCCATTCCAGGGAGGACGCCCCGTGAACCTTCATCAAAATGCCTTAATGAGGCCCCGTGGTCGAGAGCGGATGGTTCGCCTGGTGGTGGATCATGGCCAGAGTCTTCGGGCCGCGGTCCGCACCCTGCGGCGAGCAGATCCTCGCGGGGCGGATTCGGGGGTGCACAGTGGTGCGAGCCAGGGAGGGGATGCGCGAAGGGGGCCGGTTTCAGTCGGATAGCGCCGGGTAGTCGGTGTAGCCGTGTTCGTCGCCGCCGTAGAAGGTGGCTTCGTCCCACTCGTTGAGCGGGGCGCCCTGGCGGAAGCGTTCGGGCAGGTCCGGGTTGGCGATGAACGGGCGGCCAAAGGTGACCAGGTCGCAGCGGCCGGCGTCGATGCGCTGGCGTGCCTCTTCGGCGGTGTAGGCGCCGTTGCCGATGTAGGTATGGCTGAAGCGCGCGCGGATCGCGTCGATGATGGATTCCGGGCGGCCGGATTCGTGGTTGCCCTGGAAGGAGTCCTCCACCACCTCGATGTAGGCGATGCCGGTGGCATCCAGGGCCTCGGCGAAGGCGCTGTAGGTCGCCAGCGGATCGTCATCGTGCATGCCGTTGAAACTGCCGGTCGGGCTCACGCGGATGCCCACGCGCTCCGCCCCCCAGATCTCGATCACCGCGCGCACCACCTCCAGCGGCAGACGGATGCGGTTCTCCACCGAGCCCCCGTAGGCGTCGGTGCGGTGGTTGCTGCCACTGCGGATGAACTGGTCCAGCAGGTAGCCGTTGGCGGCGTGGATCTGCACGCCGTCGAAGCCCGCCGCCTTGGCATTCTGCGCGCCCTGGCGATACTGCTCCACGATGCCCGGCAACTCGTCGAGTTCCAGCGCGCGCGGCTCCAGTACTTCAACCATGCCGGATTCGGCACTGATGAAGGTATAGGCGCCCTCCGGCTGGATGGCGGAAGGGGCGACTGGCTTCTGACCGTCGGGTTGCAGCTCCGGGCGCGAGATGCGGCCGACGTGCCACAGCTGCGCCTGGATGCGTCCCCCGCCGCCATGCACGGCCTCGGTGACCTTGCGCCATCCGTCCACCTGCTCCGGCGAGTGGATGCCCGGGGTGAACGCATACCCCTTGCCCTGCGGCGAGACCTGCGTCGCCTCGCTGATGATGAGGCCAGCATCGGCGCGCTGCGCGTAGTACTCGGCGTTCAGGTCAGTGGGTACGTCGCCTGGCTGCCCGGCGCGCGAGCGCGTCAGCGGGGACATCAGCACCCGGTTCGGCAACTCCAGCGGGCCGAGGACATAGGGGCGAAAAAGCGCGTCGTCGTGCTTGGTCATGGGGTCTTCCTTTGGGTTCGTATCGATCCGTGCTGCGAGTCGGACCCGGATCAACCGAACACGTTCCTTTCAGACGGGAGCATTCCGCTGATTCACGGTCGGATACCCGGCTCGGCCGCCTCGATCAGGGCACGGGTGCGCTCGGCGATGTAGTGTGCGGGGCGGGCCAGGGCCTGGTCCAGGGTGATGCTGCCGTCGCACAGGGCGCGGGCGCCGCTCAGGCCGAAGGCGCCGATCCCGGCCTCGTCGCAGGCGATGGAGCCGGCGATCGCCACCACCGGAACCCGCAGTTCTCGGGCGCGGCGCACGACTTCTGCTACCACCTTGCCGTGCGAGGTCTGGCCGTCCAGCTGGCCCTCGCCGGTGATGACCAGATCGGCCTCGCGGATCGCGGCGTCCAGCCCGATCAGTTCGGCCAGGTAGCCCGCGCCCATGCGCGCGCTACCGCCGAGGACGCAGTCCAGTGCGAACCCGAGCCCACCGGCGGCGCCGGCGCCCGGGGTGTCGGTGGGACGATGGAGGTGCCCGGCGGCATCAATGCAACGCGCCAGGTGCTCCATGTGCCCATCCATCGCCGGGATGTCGGCCGCCTTCAGGCCCTTTTGCGGGCCGAATACCGCCGCCGCGCCATGCGGCCCGGTCAGGGGGTTGTCCACATCGTTCAGCACGGTGATGTCGATGCGGCCCAGGCGCGGGTCCAGCGCGTCGAAAGCGACCCGTGCGAGACCGGCCAGGCCGGCGGGGTGGGGCGCAAGTGCGTGCCCCTCGGCATCCAGGAAGCGCACGCCCAGGGCCGCCAGCATGCCGGCGCCGCCATCCACCGTGCCGCTGCCGCCGAGGCCGATCATCAGGTGTTCGGCGCCGGCGTCCAGGGCCGCCCGCATCAGTTCGCCGACGCCGAAGCTGTGGAGCTGCCAGGGGTCGTGCCGGTCGTCGGGGATCCGGTCCAGCCCGCAGGCGGAGGCGACATCGATCACGGCCCGCTGTTCGCGGTGATCGCAGCCCCATCCGGCGCTCAAGTGGGCGCCGGTGGGGTCGGTCACATCCGACAGGTGCCAGGCCCAGCCAAGGGTGTGGCTGACCAGCCGCGCCGTGCCCTCGCCGCCATCCGCCATGGGCAGGGAGCGTACCCGGGCATCCGGTCGGGCGGCGTGCACTCCGCGGGCCATGGCGGCGGCCACGTCCTCGGCCTCCAGGCTGCCCTTGTAGCTGTCCGGGCAAACGACGACCCGGAGTCGTTCAGACAAAGATCAGGCCCTGGATGTAGATGGTGATCATGCCGGAGGCGGTGACCAGCGCCACGGTGGAGGATCCCCGGGCGGATTTCAGTGCGGCCACCGAGCCGAAATCAATTCGATAATCAGCATGTCGCGTCCTTTTGCCTTCTTATGAGTATCGATCCGGAGTCTAGGGAAACACTGATCAATGTACACGCTCGCGCTCGAGTCGCTTTTGCGTGCGAACAAGGCGCGGCGACCGCCGTGCAGTCATTCTGCACAAGGGAGCCGCAACGCCGTGCGCGC